>JAYTFI010000211.1:0-8021 GCA_043734485.1 Acidimicrobiales bacterium
CACCTTCACGCACCTCCTTGGCCGACCCGATGAGCGTCACGTCGCGCAGCCAGCGGTCGCTCATCAGCGATTCGAGATCGGCCCCGCGTCCGTTGTCGAGCGCGTTCTCGACCGCGTCCATCTCCTCGGCGAAGCCGGCATCGCGCCAGTAGTTGCGGTAGTTCGGCAGGCGCAGATAGCCGGTGAGCGTCTTCTTCACGACGCCGGCGGCCGCCGCCAGGTCGTCGCTGATCACCGTCGGTACCATGTTGGCCCGGACGAAGCCTGCCGCACGGCGCTCGGGCGTGACCGGCTCGATCGCCGCCGCGATGGTCGAGCACGATGCGTTCGCCCACACCGCGCCCTCGCTGATCTCAACGGCCAGGGCGAGCATCTTGGCCCGGAGCGTGGCCAGCACGATCGGGGGCAGCGGGCCGGTGGCGGCCTCGGCCTTGCGCATGGCGGCAACGTAGGCGCGCATATCAGCCAGCGGCTTCCCGGGCGTGACGCCCCAGCGGGCCAGCGCCGGACCGTGAGACACCCCGATCCCCAGGCGGAAGCGGCCGCCCGACACCTCGTGCAGGAAGGCTGCGTGCTGTGCCAGCTCGACCGGGTTCCGGAGGTAGATGGGCTGGATCGAGGTGGCGACGACGAGCGTGGACGTCTTGGAAAGCACGGCTTGGCACACGGCCATCGGGTCGCCGTAGCTCGGGCACCACAGTTCCGGGAAGCCGCGCCGCTCGATCTCGATCGCAATGTCGATCGTGCGGATGCGGCGGCCGGGAACGGCGATGAGCGAGAGGGCGGGCAGGGGGGTCATACCCCGACCGTACCGCCGCTCTTCCGGTGCCGTCTCATCGACCGACCGGGTGGCCGAGGCGACCGAACCGCGTCACGCTGCGCGACGCCTTCAGTCCGACGTCGGGAGTCCCCACGCCGACCGCACCGATGCGATCACCGCGGCGTTGAGCATGTCGTGCCCACCGACGTTGGCCACCCGATCGGTCCGTATGACGACGATGTCGACCCCCGGCCGCCCCTGTGCCGAACGTACCGAGTCGACGAGCGCGCCCACGTTGCCGACCACGGTGACGTGATGGCCGAACCCACGCGCTGCGACGGCGACATCGACGCGCTGCGGCGTGCCGAAGAGCATTTCGAACCGCTCCCGCCCCACCGACGACGACGAGGCCTGTGGGAGGAATTCGAAGATCCCGCCGCCGCCGTTGTCGACCACGACGATCGTGGCATCGACCGTGCCATTCGCGGCCCATACGAGCGCGCCGATGTCGTGCAGGAACGCGAGGTCGCCTAGCAGACCGGTTGTCGGGCCGATGGCGGCTGCGGCGACGCCAAGGATCGTCGACACCACGCCGTCGATGCCGTTGGCGCCCCGGTTGACATGAACACGGACCCCACGTCGGGGCGCGCCGAACCACTCGACGTCGCGCACCGGCATCGAGGACGACACCACCAACTGCGCGCCGTCCGGGAGCGAACCCAGGAGCGCGCGGGCGACGGCCGGTTCGCGCAGCCCGGGCGCGAACTGTTCCTGGTCGCTGTCGGGAGGGTCGAGCAACCTCCCGAGCGCGGCGCATGCGCTTCGCTCGGCCGACCGCCAACGGCGCGCCCAATCCTCCGGGGCGGGGACCGTATTGCCGAGTGAGTCACACACACTCACGGTGTCGGCGTGGAGCACCGATTCGGCGCTGCGCCTCGGGTCGACCCAGGCCGAGTGCGGATCGACCAGCATGTCGAGTCCGGCCGTGTCGAGCCACTGCCCGAGGATCTTCGACGCCCACGGTCCGCCGAAGCGCAGCACAACGTCGGGTCGTAACTGCTCGGCGATCAGCGTGTCGCGCAGGAACGCATCCGCCGTCGAGATCACGACGTCTTCCGGCAGTCGGCAGCCCGATCGCGGATCGGCGAGCACCGGCCAGCCGAGCCGAGCTGCGAGCGCGAGCACGGCTGTCGGATCACCGGTGCCGCCACCGGCGACGATCACACCGCGGGTGCCGCCGATCCGGGCGCGAAGCTTCTCGGCCGCATCCGTCGCAAGCGTCCGCTGCGAACGGACGGAGCGGTGCCACGGCTCGCCATCGGCCCGGCCGTCCGGTACCCAGTCGGCGACGCCGACAAGCGGCTCGCGGAAAGGCAGGTTCAGATGGACCGGTCCGGGCCCAGGAGGTCCATCGATCGCCTCGATCACGCTTCGTGCGCCCACCGAGCGCCAGGCGCTCCGGTTCTCCGCGCCCGCGACGCCCGGGTCGCAGTACCAGCGGACGCTCCCGCTGTACAGGTGATGCTGATCGATTGTCTGCGCCGCGCCGATGCCGTGCAGTTCGGGCGGACGGTCGGCGGTGCACACGATCATCGGCACCCGGTCGAGGTCGGCTTCCACTACTGCGGCGTGGTACTGCGCCGCAGCCGTGCCGCTCGTGCAGGCGAGCACCGCCGGCCGCCCGGTGGCCCGGCCGATGCCGAGGGCGACGAACGCTGCGCTCCGTTCATCGAGCACCACGTGGAGCGGCAGGCCTGAGGCCGCGATGGCGAGTGCCAGCGGGGTCGAGCGCGAGCCGGGCGACACGACCGCGGCGCACACACCGCCGCGCTGCCATTCGTCGACCAACGCAGCACAGAACGAGGCCTGGAGGTCGCTGGGGTTCCCCGTCATGCCACGATGATGGCGTGCCCGGCGTCCCAACTGTGACCAGCCCGACCGAAGCCATTCGCGCTGCGCCCGCCCGCTTCCCGATCGAGCCCGTCGCAAACAGTGCAGAAGCGGCCACCGTTGGCCTGTCCACTCGTGTCAGCGGCCCCACGTCGGGTACGCGGATCGCGCTGCTCCACGGCTTCACGCAGACCGGCCGGTCCTGGGGCACCGTGGCTGCGGCGCTCACCGCCGCCGGTCACGAGGTCGTCACCGTCGACATGCCCGGGCATGGCGGTTCGGGCGCAGTGCGAGCCGATCTCCCCACATCAGCCGATCTCGTCACCACCGCCGCCGGCCGCGCCGTCTACGTCGGGTATTCGATGGGCGGACGCGTCGCGCTCCACGCCGCACTACGAGCTCCTGCGCTGGTCCGCGGGCTCGTCCTCATCGGGGCCACGGCCGGGATCGACGACGAAGCGGAACGGGCCACCCGACGGGCCGCGGACGAGGTCCTCGCCGCCGATCTGGAACGCGACGGTCTCGACGTGTTCCTGACCCGCTGGCTCGCCAGCCCGCTCTTCGCCACACTTCCGAGAGCGGCCGCCGGCATGGACGAGCGCCGCATGAACTGCGTCGACGGGCTCGCCGCCAGCCTGCGCCTTTGCGGCACCGGAACGCAGGACCCGCTCTGGGAGCGGCTCGCGGCCATCGCCTGCCCCGTCGCCATCCTCGCTGGCTCCTTCGACGACAAGTTCAGAGCGCTCGGCCGGCAGTTGGCGGCCTCGATCGGCCCGAACGCCACGTTCACCTCCATCGGTCACGCCGGGCATGCCGCGCACCTGGAGCGACCCGACGCCGTCGCCGCCGCGATCTCGGGGCTGGCGGAACGTGCGGCGCTCGCCGGATGATGCTGAGTCAGCGCGGCGGGACCGTCGGCGCCGCCGCCGGGATCGCGCCGGGAACCGTCGCTGCGCTAGAGGTCGGCACGGAGGTCACCGTGCTCCCAGAGGTTGCCGGTTCCGACGAGACCGGAAGGGATGAGACCGTCACAGAAGCATTCGGCACCACGGTGACCGGCGGCGCAATACCGAGGAACGGCGCATCCGCCGGAACCCCCGCCTCGCTGTAGGTCACCTTGGGGTCCCACAGCAGGAAGCCCATGAGGTTCAGCTCCCGCGCCGCGTCGATCTGCGCGCGTACTTCTTTGGCGCCATACGCGCGCCCGAGCGAGAAATCCTGCAGCCACGGCACCACGATGGCATCCACGTCCGCCGCAGTGACGATCTCCTGGAACTTCTTGAGTGATCGGTTGACGATCTCATACGGCTGCCCGGCCGGATCGGAGACGTTGTACTGGCCCTTCGTCCAGTGCGACGGGTACACCATCGGCGCGATGTAGTCGACGGCAGCGGCCATTGCCGGCACATTCTGGGCGACCTCCTCGGGGCTCTTGGCCGCGATTCCGAACACGGACACACCGAGCCGGGTCGGCGTCCCGCGGAGCCGCTCCGCCGCCCGCCGCAGGAACCCGACGATGGCCGCGTCGATCTGGGCCGATACGTCCGGCCCGTCGATGCCTGCGTACTTCATCGTGGCCAGATCTCCCTCCGGCCGACGGATGTAGTCGAAGAGCACGTCGTCGACCCCAGCTTCGGCCGCTTCGCGCAGGATGTCGAGGTTGTAGTCCTGGACCGCCTTCGAGGCCGGGTTGGCGAAGCCGCCGTAGCGGCTCTTGTACGGTTCGCCATCCAGCCCCTGGATGACCTCGTCCTTGTTCCCGGCATTCCACGCCGCCTGGGTCAGTAGCGGGTCGCGGAACACCACGATGCGTCCGACGACTCGGAGCTTCTTTGCATGGAGCTCGGCCACGGCGGCCCGAAGGTCGTAGTAGCCCTTGCCGGCGCCGATGTCGTTGACCTGACGGACGGACGAGCGGTAGCCGACCTCGCCGGCCTCGTCCTTGAGGTCAAGCTGTATCGCGTTGATCTGGCCCTTCGCGGCCATCGCCATCACCGGGTCCTTCAGAGACGGCGTCATCCACGAGATCGCACTCATGTGGACAGCCCGCAAGGCCGGCAGATCGACCCGGGCCCGCACACTGCGTACCGTGACGTTCCCGGCCTCGTCAGAGGCGCTCACGTCGACCTTGCCGATTGGCGGACTCGACATCGACACCGCGAAGTGCCCGTCCGTAGCCCGGATCCGCTGACCGAGGACAGTGACGATGGCGCCGCGTTCGGTCGTCCCGGACAGGCGGTACCGTGCGTCGATGCCGGTGGCCTTCACGGGGACATCGACCTGCAGCTCCGGTGCTGTTGCGTCGACGATGAACGTCACCGCCTTCCTAGCCCCGCCCCGCCACAGCAGGCCCCCACCGGACGACACGCTCAGCACATGGGTGCCCTCTCGTAAGGTGGGTGGCCGCCACGTGATGGTTCCGCTGGCCCGCGTGACGATCGCCAGCGCGCCGTCGACGAGCACGGTGGCGCTTGCGGCAGCAGACGCAGGCCCGATGTGGATCTCGATCCGCGATGCGGTCAGCGTCGCCGGCGTGAACGCCTGACTGCGGCTGATGTTGCGGATCGTCAGGGAATTACGAGCCACGGCGAACGGCATCAGGGCAACCAGCAGCACCAGGGCGAGCACCGCGAGCACGGCGTAGACCGTCGCCCGGTAGGTGTCTCGAGGCTTCTTGTAGCCGCTGTAGACGGACGGCACGATCGGCGGACGCGAACCCTTTGCGAGACGGCGAAGCAGGTCGTCCGGATGCGGCGACCGAGCGCGCGAAGACTGGAGGGGGTCGCGGCGCATCATCGAGGAGGTAGCACCAGGCCGACGCTCATGAGGGCCCCGAACACGAGCTGTAACCGGCTCGTCGCGCCGAGAACAGGTATCAGCGCCCGCCCGGCCGCTCCGGACCTCACCGCTCGCACCCCGGGGAGGGCCGGGACGATGGCCGCGAGCGCGACCAGGACCAGGGCGTGATGCGCCACCGCGGCCACGATTGACACGAGCGCCAACGCGAGCGCCACCAGCCCGATGTACAGGGTCCGGGTGCGGGCGTCGCCGAGGCGCACCGCCAGCGTGCGCTTCCCCGACTCGGTGTCGCCGGGGATGTCGCGCAGGTTGTTCGTGACGAGCAGTGCCGTGGCCAGCAGGCCGACCGGGATGGCGGCGACTACGCCGAGACGCGTCACCCGTTCGTTCTGTACGTAGGCCGTCCCGGTCACGGCCACGAGTCCGAAGAACGTGAACACGAACAGCTCGCCAAGCCCTGCGTAGCCGTAGGGACGGGGGCCGCCCGTGTAGAACCACGCCGCGAGGATCGCCGCTGCGCCGACCGCGAGCAGCCACCACGACGTCACCGAGGCGAGCACGAGACCGGCAGCGGCCGCGGCCCCGAATGCGCCCAGCATGGCCGACTTGACCGCCCGCGGGCTGGCCAGCTTCGAGCCGACCAGTCGCAGCGGACCCACCCGAACGTCGTCCGTGCCACGGATGCCGTCGCTGTAGTCGTTCGCGAAGTTGACGCCGATCTGCAGGGCCAGGGACACGACGAGCGCGAGTGCCGCGCGCCACCACATGACGGAGCCCTCGACATCAGCGACGGCCGTTCCCACCGCTACTGGGACGAGTGCTGCCGGAAGCGTGCGCGGACGGGCGCCGGCCCACCAGAGGCGCCATCCGGCCGGCGGAACGGCAGATGCGGCCGGAGAAGACGTCATCATCGCTGTAGAGGATTGCACCATTGGGCCTTCAACGTCACCCATCGGTCATTTCGAATGGTTCCCGGACCGGACGCGGCCCGTGGAACGATGGGTGCGATGTCGATGGATTCATGCACTGGCGGCCGATGAGCACGGCTGTCTGGTCAGCTCGGTTGGTGCTCGCTGTGGTGTTTGGCGCAGCCGCGGTCGGAAAGGCTCGTGACCGAGCGGGCACCGTCTCGTCGGCCCGGGACCTCGGCGTTCCGGGGCACGCCGTGGCGGCCGTTGCGTCGCTGCTCCCGATTGCCGAAGCCACCGCCGCGCTGCTGATCGTCGTCCCGTCCACGAGTCGAATCGGCGCGGCGATCGCACTCGTGCTGCTGAGCGCCTTCAGCGTCGCGATCGCCACGACCCTCCGGGCGGGCCGCACGCCGACCTGTCACTGCTTCGGCGTCCGTTCCGACCGTCCGATCGGCGGCGCCACCCTGGTGCGCAACAGCGCCCTGATGCTGCTCGGCATCGTCGTGCTCGCCGGCGCGCGATGACCAGGACATGACCGCCCAGCTGGTCGCCATCGACCTTTCGCCAGGCGACGAATTCGTCGACGCGCTCCGACGGGTGTGGGACGACGGCGATGCTGTGCTCCCGGTCGATCCCCGCCTCCCGCCTCCAGCACGCACGGCGCTGCTCGAGTCGCTCCGCCCGTCGATGGTCCTCCACCCCGGTGGCGCACGCGAACGGCTGCCCGGTGGCGTCGCCGTGCTCGACGGCGATGCCCTCGTCGTGGCCACTTCCGGATCCACCGGCGTCGCAAAAGGCGTCGTGCTCACCCACGCCGCGATACGTGCCTCGGCCGAGGCAACCTCCGTCCGGCTCGGCGTCGATGCCGATGCGGACCGCTGGCTGTGCTGCCTGCCGGTCGCCCACGTCGGCGGGCTGTCGGTCGTCACCCGTGCCCTGCTGACCGGCACCGCTCTGACCGTCCTCCCGGCGTTCGACACCGAGGCCGTGGTCGCTGCGGGTCGATCGGGCGCGACGCTCATTTCGTTGGTGCCTGCGGCCCTCGATCGACTGGCCGCCCTGGGGCCGGGCATCGCCGCGGCGTGGCGGGTCGTGCTGCTCGGAGGGTCGGCCATGCCGGCGTCGCCGCCCTCGAACGCGGTGAAGTCGTACGGGATGACGGAGACCGGGAGCGGTGTGGTCTACGACGGCCGGCCGCTGGATGGGGTCGAGATGAGGATCGACGACGGGCAGGTGCTGTTGCGCGGTCCCATGCTGCTGCGCGCCTACCGCTTCCGGCGGCCCGGAACCGACGCGCTGCTGCCTGAAGGCACCGACCCCCGTGGTTCGGACGGGTGGTTCGCGACCGGTGACGCGGCGCACCTCGACGCCGGGGGGCAGCTTGTCGTCGAGGGCCGCATCGGTGACGTCATCGTGACCGGGGCCGAGAAGGTCTGGCCCGAGCCGGTCGAGCGGGTGCTGGCCGCGGCGGGCGGCGTAGCGGACGTGGCCGTCGGCGGTCGCCCCGACCCGAACTGGGGTGCCCGGGTGGTCGCGTACATCGTGGCCAAGGACCCGGCTGCTCCACCGACGCTGGACGCACTGCGTGAAGCCGTGAAGGCCCAGTTGCCGGCGTACGCGGCTCCGCACGAGTTGGTGCTCGTGCCGCGGATCCCTCGGAC
>JAYTFI010000212.1:0-10065 GCA_043734485.1 Acidimicrobiales bacterium
TACACCCGGTGCTTCGGCGTCCCTTGGACAATGCTCATCGCCATCAGACGCGCTCCACTCGAACCTTGCCGAACAGTCCGTTCGGTCGCACCAACAGCACCATGATGACCACGAGCAGTGTGAAGCCGAGCACGAGATCCGACCCGATGAAGGTGATGTACCCACCCACCATCGTCTGCAGTTGACCGACGAGCAATCCACCCACGAGCGCACCCACGAGGCTGTCGAGGCCGCCGATCGTGGCCGCCGCGAAGGCGAACACCAGCGTCTTGGCCATGAAGCTCGGATCGAGCAGCGACTTCGTGTCGGAAAGGACGAGGCAGCCGGCGAGGGTGCCGATGGATGCGGCCAGGGCCCAGCCGAACTGCAGCGTGCGCCCTACGTTGATGCCGACGAGGCGACTCGACTCGAGGTTCGATGACACCGAGCGGAACGCAAGGCCGATCTTCGTCTTGCTGAGCAGTAGCGAGATCACGACGGTCATCAGGGTCACCGTGATCCAAATGCCGATGGTGGAGTAGAACACGCGGGCACCGAAGACCTCGACGTAGTCCGTCAGCTTGGACGGGAACGGGCTCGGGAAGGCCTTCGGGTCCGCGAACCAGATCAGCATGGCAAGACCTTCGACGATCGACAGCAGGGCGATCGTGACCATCGTGATCGGCAGGTGATTGGCCGGATCGAACGGACGGATGAAGATGCGCTCGAAAACGGCGGCAAACGCGGCGGAGATCACCATGGCCGAGATGATCGCCAGCCAGACGGGCAGGCCCTGTTCACGGGCGAGGACCCAGGCCACGAACGAGAAGAACATCGCCATCGAGCCCTGCGCGAAGTTGATGATTCCCGTGGCCTTGTAGATGAGCACGAGGGCGAGCGCAACCGCGCCGTAGATGAACCCGTTGGCAAGTGCATCGAGGAACCGGATCCAGTAGAGCTTCAGGCCCGACACCGCAATGAAGTACACCGATGCGACGACCACGGCACCGGCGGTGAACGCCAGCCCTCGGGCCCCGATCTCCCTGATGCGCTGCTGTGCACGTTCGACGAGTCCGATCGACGATTCGATGCTGCCCGTCCGGGACCGTTCCAGAGTGGTCACTGCTCTCCCTCAGTATCCGAGGTACGCACGGCGTACCGCATCGTCGTTCTTCAGCTGATCAGCCGTGCCGGAGAGGGCGATCTCGCCCGCCTCCAACACGTAGGCCCGGTCGGCGATGTCGAGCGCCAGACTTGCGTTCTGTTCCACAACGAGCATGGTCACGCCCTGTTCGTCCTTGATCGTCGACAGCCGCTTGAACAGGTCCTGCACGATGATCGGGGCCAAGCCCAGCGACGGCTCGTCGAGCAGCAACAGGGTCGGCTTGCTCATCATCGCCCGGGCGACCGCAAGCATCTGCTGCTCGCCACCGGACAGGCTGCCGGCGAGCTGGCTCTTGCGTTCCGCGAGCCGGGGGAAGATGCCGTACCAGAAGTCGTAGTCCGGCTGCAGGCTCATCTTCTTGCGTCGGAAGGCACCGACCTCGAGGTTCTCCTCGACGGTGAGATCGGCGAACGTGCCGCGGCCCTGGGGGACGTGCGCCACGCCGCTGCGGGCGATCTCCGTAGTGGACATGTTCGCGATCGACTTCCCCTCGAAGTTGATGGCACCCTTCGTGGACACCATCTGGCAGATGGACCGAATGGTCGTCGTCTTCCCGGCACCGTTCGCACCGAGCACGACCACCACCTCGCCCTCGTCGACATGCAGGTCGATGCCGTGCAGGACGTTGACCGGCCCATAGCTGGCCGACAGGCCGGCGACCTCGAGCAGGCGGCTCATGCTGCGGTCCCACTGCCGAGATAGGCCTCGATGACCCTCGGGTTGCGGCTGATCTCGGCAGGACCGCCGGCCGCGATCTTGCTCCCGAAGTTGAGCACGACGATGTTGTCGCTGATCGCCATCACCATCGACATGTGGTGCTCGACCAGCAGCACGGTCAGACCGTGGCGATCACGCAGCTGTTTCACCAGTTCACCCAGGTCGTCGACCTCGCTGTGGGTGAGACCGGCAGCAGGCTCGTCGAGCATCAGCAGCTTCGGTCGCGAAGCCAGTGCCCGGGCGATCTCGACCCGCTTGAGCGTTCCGTAGGGCAGGCCGGCGGCGGGCCGGAACGCGAGGTCGGCCAGGCCGAGCTCTTCCAGAATCTCATATGCGGACATAGCAAGGCGACGCTCCTCGGAACGCACGCCGATACGGAGCGCGCTGCGCACGAAACCGTTGCGGCCCAATGTGTGCGCGCCGAGCATGACGTTCTCGAGGATCGACAGCCGCGGCCACAGCGCGAGGTTCTGGAACGTCCGGGAGATGCCCTGCCGGGCGATCTCCTCCGGTCGCAGAGCCAGGAGGTTCTGGCCGGCGAAGGTGATCGACCCCGCCGTCGGCTTGTAGACGCGGCTGATCACATTGAACATCGTCGTCTTGCCCGCACCGTTCGGCCCGATCAGACCGAGGATCTGACCCTCGTCGATCTCGAAACTCAACGCATCAAGGGCAACGATCCCGCCGAAGCGAACCGATATGTCCTGAACTTCAAGTATTGCCACGCTTGACCCAACCCCCCGGTTCGGACTGTGGTTCGACGGGCGGATGGTTCCGACCGTTTCTCCAGATGTGATTATTGCCACACCCTAGGCAGTGCGCGCGGATGATTGCCAATGATCAGCGGTAAGGGACCGCGGTCCGGAGACGGCGGCGATGCAGCGTCAGCGCCGGCCGAGCGTGGAGCGGATCAGATTCGAGACATCGGCCGTCGAGGAAGCGAAGCGAGCGGCGGACATGCCGGAGGTGGCCTCGGCGCGAAGCTCTCCCAGCTTGGCCAACAGCACCGTCCGCGCCTCGGCACCGAGCCACGGGGCCTTCGCCAGCACCGCCCGCAGATCCCTCTCGATGCCGACCAGGGGCTCCGTCACGCCCTTGGCCACAGAGTCGCCGCTGCCGGCGATCGCCTGTTCATATTCGATCGTCAGCGCATCCACCCGCGTGGCCAGGTCATGACCGGTCGCAGCGACGGAATCGGCCTGCTCGCGTGGGGTCGTCACCATGGCCCGGCCCAGGAGCAAACCGACCGTCAGACCGAGCACCAGCGCGAGCGCAGCAGTGATGATGACGCGCCGACGGCGACGGCCGGCCGAGATGTACAAGGCCATCAGCAGTCGGCTCCGCAGATGGTCGTGGCGGTCGTTCGGGTGCTCGTGCGCGCCATGCGCGTCATCGTGCCCGTCCGACAATGAAGCGCGCGTCCGCATCGTCGCCGATGAGCTCAGATGCGGCGGCGACGATGTCACCCGAGGTGAACTCGACGATGGCAGCCCCACGAATGGCCCAGATCGACGGGCGGATGGTCACCGGCCCACGATGACGGGTTGCTGCCGCGACCGCGCCCGCCAGCGCCTGGCGGTTCTCCACGACGATGCCGGTGACCTCTTCGGTCGGATCGCCGAAGCGGTCGAGCACATGGACGCCGTCACCTGCGGCGACGATCCAGAACTGCCCGCACCGGCGGGCAGTGGCCCCACCGAGGACCCGCGCCGCGGCGTCGATCGTGTCGCGATCTGCGGGAACACGGCCGGGAATCGCGCCGGCGACCAGCCCGATGCTGCCGGTGGCGATGGCCCGCACGGTTCCGGTCTCCGGACGTTCCTCGAGGCGTAGGTCAAGCGAACCGGGTGAGGCCCCGGCGGCTACCGCCTCGGCCTCCACCTCCGCCAGCAGGGCACGGGCCGTGGCGCTGTCGAGGGCACCGACCGTCCGCTCGCGCTCGACGCGCACCAGCGAGAGGGCGTCCCCGATCGACGAGATCACCTCGGCGCCGGCCGGTACACGGCATTCGAGCCCGAGCGACGCAGCCACGTAACGGCCGAGCCCTCCGGCCCCGCCACCAACCGCCACGATCGTAGGCGTGCATAACTTCTGCGCGCGTATGAGTTCGTCGATGAGCTCGGCAACGGCCTCCGACGACGCCTGGAGCATGCGCCTCGCCACGTCATCGCCTTCGATCCCCATCCATCGGCCTACAACTGCGAATGCCCGCCGGGCCGCTTCCGGTGCCGCGTAGGCGTAGTCGTCGGCGTGCACCGTCCCAAGGGCGTTCGCAGCGCACGTGTTGGTGAGCGCCAGTGCCGAGCCGTCGGTGAGGCGCAGGATCACGTAGTCCTGCGGATCGCCCGGCCGGGGTGCAACGAGCTCGACGACGGCGCCGTCAAGCCGCTCGGCAGATGCAAAGCACACATACGGGTAACCGGCGATGTGCGCGCTTCTCGGGCCGACGCCGTACACGTCGGGCCTCGACGCGCCGATGCCCGAGGCGCCACGAACGGTATGCGCACGGAGCATCGAACCGCCGGCGACACCGACGACGCGGACATCGACCGCCCGCAACGCCGTCGCGTGGCTGGCAACCTGCACGTAGCTCAGCGCAGGACGTCCGAGACGGACGGCGGCGACGTTGGTCGACGTGCCGCCCACCTCGACCACGATCGCGTCGGCTACGTCGGCGTAGCGCAACGCGCCCGCCACCGATGCGGCCGGTCCCGAATAGAGCGTGCGGGCGGGGGCCTTCCGGAAGCCCTCCAGATCGGTCGCTCCCCCGTCACCGCGCATCACCATCACTGGGGCCGTGATGCCCGCAGCCCTCACACCCTGCTCGACGACGTTTGCAGTGCGCACCGCAATGGGCAGGATCGACGCATTGATCGCCGCAGTCACGGCCCGGAGCTCGAGTCCGTAGAGCCCGCTCAGCTCCGTCGACGCGCACGCCGAGAGCCCGCGTTCCGAAGCCAGCTCGGCCACGCGCGTCTCGTTGGTCGCGTCATCCGGCGCGAACGCCTCGGCCACCGAAACCGCACCGACACCACGGGCGACGAGCCGGTCGAGCTCCGCCGTGACCGCGGCTTCGTCGAGGCGGCCGGTGACGTCGAAGAACGACGGCACGGTCTTCAGCGTCTTTCCCGGTGCCAGCTCGACGCCACCGAGCGCCGTGCGCCCCTTGGCCCGCTTCAGCTCCGGCATGCGACCGAGGCCGATCACCCCGACCTCACCGACGTCACCTTCGAGCAGTGCGTTGACGGCCTGCGTCGTCGAATGGGTGACGAGCCCGATGTTCGCGGCACCGACCTTTGCGGCGAGCGCGGCGACGCAACGAACCACACCGTCAGCCACCCCGTCGGCGGCGCTGTGGGTCGTCGACACGATCTCCTCACCGACGATCGTGCCGGTCGACAGGTCGAAGGCGATGGCTTTGGTGAACGTCCCGCCGACATCGACGCCGACCCGAATGGTTCCGGTCGAGGGTGGCGCTGACGGAGCAAGTTCGCGTCGCACTCCGGCCGTCACGGATGGGCTAGCGGCGTCACTGACCGGATGCGCGGCGACCAGGATCGGGCTTGCGGCAGCGTGTGTCGAGCCCTGGACCCGGCGGACGCGGGCCGCGTTGCGCCGTGGGCGGATCACGAACACGAATGCGGCTCCAAGGAAATAGACGGCCACCAGTGCGAGCTGGGCGCCGATGGTCTCCGCCGTCGTCCAGTACCCCGTGGCCTGGGCCAGGAAGATCGGCATACGGGGCCAGCCGCCGAGGGCGTGGTAGCTGACGATGTCGGCGCTCTGCAGCGCATGGACGGCGTTACCAAGGAAGGCGACCGACGTGAGCATGACGAGCGCCACCGCAGTGTTCATGAACACCTTCACGTTCACCCGCCGCCCGAGGCGGAAGATGCCGATGGCAACGACTGCGAGCGCAGCCAGACCGGCCGCGAGACCGCCGAGCACGGCCCAGATCAGACCGCTCCCGAAGCTCAGCAGCGACTGGTAGAAGAGTGCGGTCTCGAACCCTTCGCGATACACGGCGGTGAAGCCGACGGCGACGAGGGAGCCGGCCGATCCGACCGAGACGGCGTTCCACATCTTGGCCCGCAGGAACTCCATCCAGCGCTTGTGCTCGAGTCGGGCTATGAGCCAGAAGCTGACATAGAAGAGCACGACCACGGCGAGCAGCGCGGTGATCCCTTCGAGCACTTCGATCCCTACCGGCAGCCGGGCGAAGACTGTCCGCATGATGACCACCGTGAGGGCTGTGGCCACCGCCGCGAGGGCGACACCGGTGAGGATCGGGCGCATGTAGTGGGTCGACTTGGCCGCTTCCAGGTAGCCGAGCAGCACCGAGAGCAGCAGCACTATTTCGAAGCCTTCGCGGAAGATGATGATGAACGACTGGCCGGCGATCAGCATCGGCGCGCCGACGCCGACATCGGTCAGCGCCCGCTCCGAACGGTCGATCAACCCGCGCAGCTCGATGATCTTGGTGCGGATGGATTCGGTCGAGTCACCCGAGCGGATCGCCTGGCGGATCTCCGCGAACTTCCCTTCCGTCTCGATCGTCAGATGATTGTTCGCGACCCGCAACGGGATCTCGACGCGCTCGAAGTGCGTGAGGTATCCCGACTTCGCCTCGGCGAAGGCTTGCGTTTCGTCACCTGACTTCAGGAGCGCCAACGTCCGATCGATCGACCGCCGCGTGTCCTGCAGGAGCGCGATGCCCTCGGCCCGGCCTACCGAACCGACGGCCGAAGCCGGTTGCGCGCTGATGAATGACACCGCCAATGCAGCCAGTGCGATGGCCAGGACGGTCAGTAGGGCCATCACACATCGCTTCACACAGCTACGAACATTCAATGTCCCATTGTCCACGCATCCGATCTTAGGTAGTCCTTACTGCAATGCCGATACGCGTCGGGTCGCTGCGCGGATCAGCTCGACCTCCTCCGCATCGTGGGCGACGCACGCGAGGTCGTCGAGGACGCTTCGCCAGCGCCGCACGAACGCTTCGCGGGCCGGCCCCGCCAGTTCGGTAAAAAAGGTCAACTCCGCATCGAGCACCCGCACACGGTGCTCCACTTCGGTGTAGCGGGCGCCGACCGGTGGCAGACGCTCGGCCTTCGCCTCCGGATAGAGCGTGCCGGCCACGAGCTCGGAGGGTTCGAGCCGGAACAGGCCGGCGAGCACGATCACCGTCCGTTCGCTCGGCTGGCTCAGATCGGCCTCGATGTGGGAGACGGCGGTGCGCGACAGGGCCAGTCGATCGGCGAGACGCTGTTGGGTCCATCCCCGGCCCGATCGCAGCCGCGCCACGCGCCGGCCCAGCGCCTCAAGCGCCTGTTCCCTCGGACCCTCTGTCAACTCGTTGCCTCTCGCTGCGCAGTCCGTGATGTCCAATGGGCCGTTCGAAACATTCTTGCCGAGTGCCAACCCACTTGGCAGACAGCCGCCGGGGCGTCCTTCAAGCTGCCACCCATGTCAAAGCGCCGAGCACTCATCACAGGGATCACGGGACAGGACGGCTCGTACCTAGCCGAGCACCTCCTCGCCCTCGGCTACGAGGTGATCGGTATGGTCCGGCGGTCGTCGACGGTCAGCTTCGAGCGGATCGCGCACATCCAGGACGATCTCACGCTCGCGGCCGGAGACCTCCTCGACGAGGCCTCGATGATTGCAATTCTTGCCGAGCACCGCCCGCACGAGCTGTACAACCTGGCCGCCCAGTCCTTCGTGCAGACGTCGTGGAGTCAGCCCGTCTTCACCGGCGAGACCACGGCGCTCGGCGTTACCCGGGTACTCGACGCAATCCGCTCCGTCGACCCCGAGATCCGATTCTACCAGGCGAGCTCATCGGAGATGTTCGGCAAGGTCCAGGAAGTCCCACAGCGGGAGGAGACGCCCTTCTATCCTCGCAGCCCCTACGGGGTGGCCAAGGTCTACGGACACTGGATCACGATCAACTACCGCGAGTCCTACGGAATGCACGCCTCGTCCGGCATCCTCTTCAACCACGAGAGCCCGCGGCGTGGCATCGAGTTCGTGACCCGGAAGATCACCCACAACGTGGCCCGGATCAAGCACGGCCTCCAGCGCGAGCTCCCGCTCGGCAACCTCGACGCCCAACGCGACTGGGGCTTTGCCGGCGACTACGTGCGGGCCATGCACCTCATGCTCCAACAGGACGCGCCCGACGACTTCGTAGTCGCGACCGGAGAGACCCACACCGTGCGCGAGTTCTGCGAGATCGCGTTCGGGTCGGTCGGCCTGAACTGGCAGGACCACGTGCTCCTCGACCCGCGCTTCATGCGCCCGGCCGAAGTGGACCTCCTGGTGGGCACCCCGGCCAAGGCCGCGGCCCGGCTCGGGTGGAAGCCCGAGGTCGGCTTCACCGAGCTCGTGGCGATGATGGTCGAGGCCGACATGGCGGCCGTTGCTGCGCTCACCCGCTAGCAGGTGGGCTGCTAAGGTCGGCATGCTCTTCGGGGCATGAAGGGCGATTAGCTCAGTTGGTTAGAGCACTACCTCGACATGGTAGGGGTCGCAGGTTCGAGTCCTGCATCGCCCACGGCATCTGATTGCGGCGGGGCCCGCCTCCGTTCCGCTTCGGCACCCGCCCGCGTGGCCTCTGCGGGGATTCGAGGCTTCGCTCCTCGCAGGCTCGTCGCTCTGGCACTCACCCACGGCCGCGGTTCCAACGTCGTCCATCTAGGCCACACGCTTCGCGCAAGTTGTTGTCACAGGGTCTCCGTATGGTGTTCCGATGGACCCTCAACTGCAGCAGCTCGTTCTCCAGCTGTCCGAAGCCGCCGTTCGCAACACCGCATCTGTCGTTGCTGACCGCGTCGGGATGGCGCTACGAGCTGGCAAGAACGAGAAAGCGATCGCACAGCTCGAGGCCATCATCAACGACCTTGTCGACGACAAGAACGACCTCGTCCGCATCGCGCGATCGTATGAGGAGCAAATGGTGGCGCAGCGGCTGT
Source organism: Acidimicrobiales bacterium (assembly GCA_043734485.1). Classification (GTDB taxonomy): domain Bacteria; phylum Actinomycetota; class Acidimicrobiia; order Acidimicrobiales; family JANYDT01; genus JAYUDQ01. The sequence goes on from JAYTFI010000212.1 coordinate 8,839, forward strand.
CTGAAGCGGACGTCAGGTACATGACGGACAACCTGTTGCCCGTGCTTCGACACATCGGAGCCTTGCAAAGCGGTGATGCAGAGGAGCTTCTCGTGACGCTCGGTCCACTGCTGTCCGCGCAAACGTTCACGATCCTGCAGTTGCTCGGCTTCAACTTCCAGAAGGCGATCGGTGAGCCGCTGACCAACCTGGTGGGAGCCTGGATCGGTTCCGTGGAGCGCCGGACAACCTCGCCAGGCGGTCGGCCATCGCCGCAACCTAGCGCTCAGCCGCAGCGACGGAAGTAGCGACCGGCCTTCCACCTTGCAGACAAAGACGCCGAACGTGTACTACGTTGGAACACATGTCGCCTGAGGATCTGTCCTGGATCCCGGACGACGGTGTCGCCCCCACACGCGCCGATCTCCATCGGATCTTCTCGAACCTTCGTGCACTCATCGACGGCAGCGAGGATCTCGATCCTGCACGGGCATACGCGGTCGACATCGCCGTCACCCTGGCGCAGGCGCTCGAACGGTGACACCGGAGGCTGATATGACGAAACCGAAGGCGATCCAATGGCTCGAGTCGAGCACGGGCAAGACAATCGACTATCCCGCCGAGCGTTCGACGCAGGATCGACATCTCTCCGTTCGTTTGTCCGGTGACCTGGCTTCAGGAATCGACCGACTGGCCGCAGAACGAGACCAGACACCGTCGCAGCTTGTACGCGACCTCCTCCGGCGAGCCCTCGACGCGCACTCGAACGTGACATCCCTGGACGGGCACGCATTGGCCGATCGGCTCGCCGAGGACGTGGCGGAGGTCCGCAGGCGGCTCGCCGGTTGACGGTCGCCTCAGACCTCGGGGTTCGAACGTTGTCTCGCTAGGGCCAGGGTGCGTGTTGGCGACGGGGCCGCACCCCCATGAGGCAGCGCGTTTCGCCGACTTGGGCGGATCCGTGTCAGACAGTGACATCCAGGGCGCGTTTCGCCAGGTCGGCTTGCTTCGGTTCGACGTGCGTGACATCGATCCGCCCAAGTCGACTGCGCAAAATGGCTCGACCGATGCGCATCGTAGAAGATCGACCGCACGTACGTGCGCGGATCTCTGCACGCACGTGCTAACCTCAGTACATGCGAACCACGATCGAGTTCGATGCGGACACGGCAAAGGCCGTGGAGGCACTGCGTGCCGAGCGCGGCCGTGGGGTCAGCGAGGCCGTGAACGAGCTCATCCGAAGGGCGA
>JAYTFI010000213.1:0-7036 GCA_043734485.1 Acidimicrobiales bacterium
AACTCGCAACCTCCGTAGACTGATCCGACGCTGCTTCCCCAGGAGGGTTACCGTGGCCGACACCCGTCGAGACGCAACCAACGATTCGCGCACAGACACAAAGAGAGACACAAAGAGGGAAACGAAGAACGTGCCCGGCGATCCGCAGCCGTGGCGCGTCGAGGGCCAGCGCGCCGGGGCCCCGAAGACGACCGGTGGCAGCGGCGGCAAGATGCCGCAGTCGTGGATGAAGTACAGGCGCTACATCTGGATCGCATTGATCCTCCTGCTCCTCAACCGTTTCCTCGCGGCGTCGTTCATCCCGCAGCCGTCGCGCATCAAGGTGCCGTACACGACGTTCCGTGAGCAGATCGACGCCGGCAACATCACCGACATCTCGTCGAAGGCCGACGCCATCCAGGGCACGTTCAAGGCCAGCGTCACCGTCGACGGCAAGTCGGGCCTCAAGTTCTCGACCGAGCGCCCCCCGTTCGCCGACGACGGGCTGCTCCAGCGCCTTGTCGACAAGGGCGTCGTCGTCAACGCCAAGAACCCCGACGAGGGCACCGGCTTCCTGGCCACCATGCTCTACAGCTTCGGGCCCACATTGCTGCTCGTCGGCCTGTTCGTGTTCATGGCCCGCAAGGCCAGTGCCGGCGGTGGGCTGGGCGGTATAGGCGGCCTCGGCAAGAGCCGCGCGCAGCGCTACGACGAGGACGGCAAACGCACGACCTTCGACGACGTGGCCGGCATCGAGGATGCCGAGCAGGAGCTCGTCGAGATCGTCGACTTCCTCAAGAATCCCGGGAAGTACCGCGAGCTCGGCGCGACGATCCCCAAAGGCGTGCTGCTGAGTGGGCCTCCGGGGACGGGCAAGACACTGCTCGCCCGGGCCGTGGCCGGCGAGGCGAACGTGCCGTTCTTCCACATGTCGGCGTCGGAGTTCATCGAGATGATCGTCGGTGTGGGCGCATCACGGGTGCGTGACCTCTTCGCCACCGCGAAGGCGAACGCCCCGGCGATCATCTTCATCGACGAGATCGACACCATCGGGCGCTCCCGCGGCGGCGCCTCGGCCATGGGCGGCCATGACGAGCGCGAGCAGACGCTCAACCAGATCCTCACCGAGATGGACGGTTTCAGCGGGTCCGAGGGCGTCATCGTCCTTGCCGCCACGAACCGGCCAGAGATCCTCGACGCCGCGCTGCTTCGCCCCGGCCGCTTCGACCGGCGTGTCGTGGTCAGCCCCCCCGACCAGGTCGGGCGCGAGGAGATCCTGAAGGTGCACAGCAAGTCCGTACCGCTCGCCCCGGACGTCTCCCTCGGGACGATCGCGTCGACCACCCCGGGCATGGTCGGTGCCGACCTCAAGAACCTTGTCAACGAGGCCGCGCTCCTCGCCGCCCGCCGTGGGCACAAACAGGTGCAGCGGGCCGACTTCAGCGACTCGCTCGAGAAGATCATCCTCGGCACCGAGCGACGCCTGGTGATGAGCCCAGCCGAGAAGGAGCGCACGGCGTTCCACGAGTCGGGGCATGCGCTGCTCGGCATGCTGCAGCCCGGTGCCGACCCGGTTCGCAAGATCTCGATCGTGCCCCGGGGGCAGGCGCTCGGAGTGACGCTGCAGAGCCCCGAATCGGACCGCTACTCCTATGACGCCGACTACCTGCGGGGCCGCATCATCGGCGCCCTCGGTGGGCGGGCCGCCGAACATGTCGTCTACGGGAACGTGACGACTGGTGCCGAGAGCGACCTCGACACGGTCACCCGCATCGCCCGGCAGATGGTCGGACGGTGGGGGATGAGCGAGGCAATTGGTCCGCTCACCGTCCTGCCCCGTCCTGACGACGGTTCGGTCCTTTTCGGGGAGTCGCCGGACGCTCCGTCGGCCAAGACTCGCGAGCTCGTCGACAGCGAGGTCCGCCGCATCGTCGAGGACTGCTACGAGCACGCGCTGTCGAAGCTTCGCGAGAATCGCGACAAGCTCGATGCGCTCGCTCAAGCGCTGCTGGCGAAGGAGACGCTCGACGAGCAAGAGGCGTATGAGGTCGCTGGCGTCGAACACACCACTCGGGCCGGCATCGTCTGATGAACACACGGCCACCGGTGAAACTTGCCGGAAACACGCCGTGAACGTGAGTGTCAAAAGACATGCGCGCGTATGACCTATGTCATGGGTGTGACAGGTGACCTTCCAGAATCCGGGTGAATGCTCACCCGTCTTTCACAACTTGCGACGATGCTGAGCGTATGGATATTTCGCTGTTGAACATACGATGGGAGCCCAACGAACGGCAGGACTGGATCGCGCTTTCCGAGGCGGGGATCGACGCGGCCCGCGAGCTGGACGCCGTCACATCTTCGTTGCAGGTGCTGCGGATGGATGACGAGCACGGAACAGCCGGCCCCATCGACCAGCTCGTCGAGCTGCATGCCGCGCTACTGCTGTTTCAGCTCGGCGGGCGGCCTGAGCTGCTTCCCGCCACGGGTTTCTCGCTGTTCGGCGGATGGTCCATCGAGCGTCGCATCGTGCGGGCCGCCAGCCGTCTCGCCGGCACCGCCCGGGGCGAGGATGCGGCATTCGGGACCTGGCTCCGGGCCGGCGAGCGGATCGAGTCGCTGATCGGCCTGATCGACCCGGAGCTCTGCCAGCTCGTCGCCTGAGTCTGATGGCGTGCGGGGCCTGGCGCCGCTCGCTTTGGCTCGCTTCGCCACCCGTACGCGTGCGCCTCGTTGGGCGCTCATGGCTTCACTCCTCGCACGCTCGTCGTTCTCGCATTCGGCCGCGGCGCCTGAGTCTGATGGCGTGCGGGGCCTGGCGCCGCTCGCCGTGGCTCGCTTCGCCACCCGCACGCGTGCGCCTCGTTGGGCTGTGCGCGAGGATAGGCGGGTGTTCAAGCGAGTCATCTGGTGGGCTGGCGGCGCGGTGATGGGCGCGGGCGGTTCGGCGTGGGTCCAGCGCAAGGTGAAGCGCACGGTGCGGGCGAAGAGGGCGAAGTACGCACCGTCTGCGGTTGCCGTACGCGTTGGGGATCGGCTCACCGGCAGCGTCCGCGGTGTCGGCGAGACCGTGCGTGACGTTATCGGCGAGGGACGCACGGGGATGCGGGAGCGCGAGGCCGAGTTACATGCCGAGCTGGAAGCTCCGAGCGGGCGACGGCATCGGCACCGTCGGGCGGCGCGGCCTCGCTGATCGACAGCCACGACGGCGGTGGGGTCTTGCGCTCTGCGCTACGACGAGACGAATTCGACTTCGACGTCGTACCGTGCGATCTGCGGGTCGGCGGTCACGAGCGTGAGGCCAAGGTATCTGGCCTGGGCGATGAGGAGGCGATCAAACGGATCGCGATGCAGCGCCGGCAGTTCGTCGACCCCGAGGGCGTGCATGTGCTCCACGGCCAAGGCAGCCGTGCCGGAGCGGCGCATGCGGTCCGGCACGTACAGGTGGGGCGGTTCCGGAAGGGGAAGTTTCCCGAGTCCGTACTTGATCGAGATCTCCCAGCTGCTCGCGGCCGAAAGGAGCACGTCGTTCGAGTCGTCGCTGAGTTGATCGAGCAACTGGCTCGCGAGGCGGCTCGGTGCCGACTGCAGCCAGAGCCACACGTGGGTGTCGATGAGGTACCTGTTCATCGTTCGAAGTCGGCGAGGAACTCGTGGGGCAGTGCTGCGTCGAAGTCAGCTGGTACCTCGAAGCGGCCGATGTCGTGGCCGAAGTGGCGGCGTTGTCGAGAGCGGGTCGGCACAAGGCGCGCGACAGGGTCACCGTTGCGCAGGATCTCGACTTCCTGACCCATTGCCACGGCGCGCAACAGCTCGGACAGCCGGGTCTTCGCTTCATGGACGCCCACCGAAAGCGGAGTAGACGACTTAGTCATCGACTTAGTTTACCGTGACCGAAGGGAAGCCTCAACCGCAATTTCGGAGGGAGGCGCCCGTGTCCTCGGTGAACCCTTCGAAGCGTTCGATGTGCGACTCGAAGAGAGGAACCGTCCGAGCCGAGCAGACTGTCGATCCGTGAGCACCAATGAGCCATCCGGACCCGCCTTCGCAGGTTCCATTCCGGCGCTGTACGACCGCTACCTCGTCCCGCTCATTTTCGACGTCTATGCCGTCGACCTTGCATCCCGCCTGGCGGTCTTGCTCGGCACGACGCAGAGCGCGCTGCTCGAGGTCGCCGCCGGTACTGGGGCGGTCACTCGCCAGCTCGCCGCCCGTCTGCCGGACACGGTCGAGATCACGGCGACCGACCTGAGCCAGCCGATGATCGATCACGCCGCACACGTCGGCACGACGCGACCCGTGGTTTGGCGCCAAGCCGACGTGATGGCGCTCCCGTTCGAGGACAACTCCTTTGGCGCCGTGGTCTGCCAGTTCGGGGTCATGTTCTTCCCGGACCGGAGCGCCGGTTTCGCGGAGATGCGTCGTGTCCTTCGTCCTGGCGGCGTGCTCGTCTTCAACGTGTGGGATCGCATCGAGGAAAACGAGTTCGCCCACATCGTCACCGATGCGGTCGCAGAGCTGTTCCCCGAGGACCCGCCCGTGTTCATGGCCCGGATCCCGCACGGCTACTTCGACATGGCCGTTGTCCAGTCGGACCTCGAAGCAGCCGGATTCAGCCGCCCGGCCCGGTTCGACACACTCGAAGCCCGCAGCATCGCGGCGTCGGCAGAGATCCCAGCGTTTGCGCTGTGCCAGGGCACGCCGTTCCGAACCGAGATCATCACGCGCGACGCATCACGCCTCGAGGAGGTGACCGCCTACGCGGCGGCCGCGATCGCCCGTGTGTTCGGCTCCGGTGTGGTCGGCGGAAAAATACGCGCGCATATCATCACTGTCGAAGCGCCGTAGCAGAGGCCGAGGCCGGGGACCGACTGATTCGTGCGGGTCAGTCGGCGTCAGGAACGACGTCGGTCCAGACCCGGAAGTCGGCCAGGAAGTTGGGCCCGAAAGTCGTGGTGATGGCAACGTCAGCAGCGTCACGGCCGCGGGCGATGAGTATGCGACCCTTGCGCGGACGCCAGTTGCGAGGGTCCACGGTGATCCAGCGCCCGTCGAGGAACACCTCGAACCAGCCCGAGAAGTCCATCGGCCCAGTGACCGGCACATCGATGTCGCTGAGGTATCCGGTGCAGTAACGGGCCGGGATGTTGAGGGCTCGGCAGAGGGCGACACCGAGATGGGCGTAGTCACGGCAGACGCCCTGGCGCTCCTCGTACGCCTCCCACGCCGTTTTCGTCGGGCGGGCCCACTGGTAGCCGAACGTGATGTGGTTGTGCACCCAGGTGCTGACCGCCTGGACGCGCGCCCATCCGAGGGGTGTGTTCCCGAACAGCTGCCATGCCATCTCGGTCAGCTTGTCGCTCTCGCAGTAGCGGCTGGGGAGTAGGTACATCAACGCCTCCTCCGGCAGGTCCTCCACCGCGTGCTGCTGTGCGCCGGGGACGACCTCGTCGGCCAGTCCGAGGTCGTTGATAGTGGTATCGGCGCGGATCTGGAACGTTCCGGCCGGAGCGACGACGCGGTTGCACCAGTTGCCGAACGAGTCGCGGTACGACACGTACGGTGTCGACGGACTCGTCAACATGGTGTCGGGTGCGAGCAGGTCAGACGCTCGGCTGTAGTGCACGTTCAACAGCACGATCATCGGCGTCGGCTGCACGAACTCGTATGTAAGGGAGTAGCCGATGCGGATGCGCATGTGATTTCACCTCGACGCTCATCATGGTTCGGTTCACGAACGCGGACGGAAGGCTCGAGGTGCGCGGGTCGATCGGTTGCGTCCCTGCCGCAATCCCTCAGTCGGCGAATGCGTACGCCTCGGCGAGCCAGCCCTTCACGGGCTCGGTGAGGTCGGCAGGCGAAGACACGTTGACGATGTGGAAGACCCGCGACCCGGTGATGATCGGCTTGCGGGCGATCTGGCGATGCTGGATGCGGCGGGGAAGTGAGAACGACATCGCGACCCATTTCGTCATGGGTCGGAGCTCGACGAAGCTCCCGCCCTTCTTGATGAAGATCCCGACCGAGACCGGCTCGATGTGGATCGGGCCGAGTGTCACGAGGTAACCCTTCACTGCGTCGAAGATTGGGCGCTCGAACGCCGGTCCGGTGGCGAAGTACTCGTTGAGCGACATGGCCGGTGCGCACTCGTGCGACTGGCGGCTCCGGGCGAAGCGCCGGTCGCACGTCGGGCAGGTCCATCCGGGCACGGTCATCATGTTCGCGGATCGTCGGCCGGTATGGGTGGTATCGACCGGAGTTGGCGAGAACCGGCCGGTAGGCTCATCCGACCATGTCGTCCGTACCTCCGCTTTCGCACCTGCCCGAGAACACGCCGCAGACCGCCGACGGGCTCCGTCGCGCTTTCCTCGACTTCTTTGCTGCACGGGGTCACACCGAGGTGTCGAGCGCAAGCCTCATCCCACACGATCCGAGCGTGCTGTTCAACGTCGCTGGCATGGTGCCGTTCAAGAACTACTTCACCGGCGACGAGACGCCACCGTTCAAGCGGGCGACCACGTCGCAGAAATGTGCCCGGGCCGGCGGCAAGCACAACGATCTCGACGACGTCGGCCGCACCGCGCGTCACCTCGTGTTCTTCGAGATGCTCGGCAACTTCAGCTTCGGCGACTACTTCAAGCGCGACGCGATTCGGTTCGCTTGGGAGTTCGTGACCAAAGAGCTGAAGCTCCCGGCCGAGCACATCCGCGTGACCGTCTTCGAGGACGACGACGAGGCGCGCGCGCTCTGGCGCGAGATAACCGGCCTCCCTGATTCGCGGATCTACGGTCTAGGTGCGCATGACAATTTCTGGCAGATGGCGGACACCGGTCCATGTGGGCCGTGCACCGAGATCTTCATTGATCTCGCGCACGTCGCCAGGGATTTTGCTTTTCCTCCCGGTGCGAAAGGCGAGTGGGCCGAGAAAAACCGGAAGGAGTTCTCGAAGGACGCGTTCGTCGAAGGAGCGGAGGCGGGAAGGTTTCTCGAGTTCTGGAACCTCGTCTTCATGCAGTTCGACCGACAGCCCGATGGAACGCTGGTGCCTCTCCCCAAG
>JAYTFI010000214.1:0-5870 GCA_043734485.1 Acidimicrobiales bacterium
GCGCGGTGGGCCCGGGAGAACGCGATTCCATGCCTCGGCATCTGTCTCGGGCTGCAGATGATGATCATCGACTACGCCCGCAACGTGCTCGGCCTCACCGGCGCGAACTCGGGCGAGGTCGACCCGACGTCACCGCACCCCGTCATCGACCTGATGGACGACCAGCGCGAAGTGGTCGACAAGGGCGGCACGATGCGCCTCGGCCTTTACCCGGCGGCCCTGAAGGCGGGGAGCCAGGTGGCGCAGGCCTACGGCAAGGAGGTCGTGTATGAGCGCCACCGCCACCGCTACGAGGTGAACCATCGCTACCGCCGCCGTCTCGAAGAGGGGGGGCTGGTGTTCAGCGGCATGTCGCCCGACGACCGGCTGTGCGAGTTCATCGAGCTTCCCGGGCACCCCTTCTGGGTCGCCACACAGGCCCATCCCGAGTTCCTCTCGCGCCCGCAGCGCCCGCATCCGCTGTTCCGGGCCCTCGTCGGTGCCGCGCTGGAGCGTTCCGACGGCCGCTCGCCGCGGCTGATCGATGTCCACGACCTCGAGACGGCGCCTCGGGGATGACTGCGCGCAACGGGATCACTTCGGCTGCGCCGGACCCCAGCGACGGCACAGGATTCCGTCGCGTCTCGCAGACGATGATCTATCAGGGGCGGGTGTTCGCATTCCTCGACGAAGTCTACGAATCGCCCGAGGGCGACCGATTCGACCGTCAGATCGTGCGCCACAACGGCGCCGTCGCCGTGGTGCCTCTGCACGAGGACGGGACCGTGACGCTGATCCGGCAGTACCGGCCGTCGGTCGATCGTCGTCTGCTCGAGATCCCGGCCGGGCTGCTCGATGTCCCGGGGGAGTCGCGTACGGACGCAGCCCGGCGGGAGTTGCGGGAGGAGGCCGGGTACACGGCCGGTTCGATCGTTGAGCTGTGCGACTACGTGCCGGCACCTGGGCTGGCCGACGAGCGGGTGACCATCTTTCTCGCGCGGGAGCTCACGTTCGTCGGCGCCGAGCTGATGGGTGCCGAGGAGGAGGACATCACCTACGAGCGGGTGCCCCTCGCTGGGTGCCACGCCATGATCGCAGCGGGTTTCATCATCGACGGGAAGACTTCCCTGGGGTTGCTCATGGCCGAACGCAAGGTGGCGGGCGGTGGCTGACACCCCCCGGCTGCTGAGCACCGCGCAGATGGCCGAATTCGCCGCGCGCGGCGTGCTGCGCTTCGATGCAGTCGTTCCCGACGAGCTCAACCTTCGGGCCATCGACGAGCTCCGGCGATGGGGCTTGCGGCCGTTCTCTCGGCCCACGCCCGCGTCGCTGACCCCGTTGTCGGACTGCTACCCCGATGCAGTCATCGGCGAGGTCCTCCGCCTCCCGGCCGTCCACGGGATCATCGCCAGCCTCGTCGGGTCCGGACCGGTCTTCGACCACGACTTCGTCCATCTCCGCGGCCCGCAGGATCTGCACGATCAGCGGCTCCACGCCGATGCCATCATCGATCCGACCACCGCCTTCGACATCCAGCTCTTCTACTTTCCCCACGACGTGCTCCCCGGCGAGGGCGGCACCCGGTTCGTGGCCGGCACCCACCTGCGACGGGTCAACGAGTCCGACATCGCCCGCTACCAGAACGTCCGGGGACAGGCCGACTTCGCCGGTCCGGCCGGCAGCATCCTGGTGTTCCACCATGGTCTGTGGCACTCCGCTCGGGCCAACCGCAGCGACCACGATCGGGTCATGTACAAGATCCGCCTCAACCCGACCGTGGCCCAGGTCCGACTCTGGGACACGAGCGGGCTCGATGCCGTACAGAGCGATCCGTCCGACCACATCTTCGCCCGTTTCGACCCGGCCAAGGTGGCCCACGTGCTGCGTCGGCCCGAGCCTTGGTGGGAACAGGCGTCGGGGCGGCTCGAGCAGCGCAACCGCGCAGTGCTGTGGCGGTACCTGACGGGCGACGCCGCGTTCGACGTCGACTACTACCTGACCCGCACCGAGCGTCGTGAGGCGATTGCGCCGTGAGCGTGTTCCGGAGGACGCAGTGAGCCCGTCGCCCCGTCAGCATCAGCAGGTGCTGTTCTTGTGGCTGAGCGACTCTGCACTCGACGCCGGCGTCATCGCTTGGTCGCTGTACGACGGCGCATCGGCGAAAGGCGCGGCGGTGCCGCCGGTCGAAATCGAGGCCACGCCGCCCTACGCCACCGGTCTGGAAGCGCTGCGAGACGGATGGCGGCTCATCCAAGCCGCAGCGCTGATCCCGCCGGCCCCCGGCGCCGAGCTCCACACGTCGTACCTGCGTCACGAGTTCATCTTCGAGCGCTTCGCCCTGCCTGAAGGCTAGGAAAGGCCCGGGGAATGGCAATCGCCCTCCCGCTCCCGATGGAGGAGTACCTGTCGTGGTTGGCCGTCGAGCGGGGCCGCAGCGCCAACACGGTCGCCGCATACCGTCGCGACCTCGGCCGCTACGAGACGTTCCTCCGCTCGAAGACGCGGTCGCTCGACAACGTCGATGAGGCGATCGTGCTGGCCTACGTCGCACATCTGCGGCACCAATCATCACTGGCGCCGGCGTCGGTGCGCCGGGCCACCGTCACCGTGCGGTCCCTCCACCGGTTCTTGGCCGACGAAGGAACCACGACGACAGATCCGACGCTCGAGCTGGCCGTCCCGAAGGCACCCGACGCGCTTCCCAAAGCGCTCAGCGAGGAGGAGATCGGACGCCTCCTCGATGCCGCCGTCGGCATCACCGCGCCCGACTACCGCGACCGGGCCATCCTCGAACTGCTCTATGGGACGGGGATGCGCATCAGCGAGCTGTGCGGCCTCTCGCTGGGCGATCTCGACCTCGGCGACTCGATGGTCCGGGTGCTCGGCAAGGGGTCGAAGGAACGGGTGTTGCCGTTCGGTCGCGTCGCGCACGCGGCGATGGCGGATTGGCTCGGACCGAGCGGTCGGGCGAGATTGGCCCCCGGTCGGTGGGCGCGGCGTGGCGACGCTGAGGCCGTCTTCTTGAACCAGCGGGGCGGGCGGCTCAGCCGACAGGGCGCATGGGGAGTGGTGCGGGGCTATGCCCAGCGGGTCGGACTCGACGATCGCCTCCATCCCCATGTGCTGCGCCACTCGTGTGCGACGCACATGCTCGAGCACGGGGCCGACGTGCGCACCGTCCAGGAACTGTTGGGGCATGCGTCGCTGACCACGACCCAGCGCTATACCCGGGTCACGCCGGAACGGCTGCGGCGGGCCTACGACGACGCCCACCCCCGGGCCCGGATGCGGAGGTGACCTTGGTTCGAGATCGTGCGCGCGATTCCGTTGGTCCGTGCGCGCGGAGTGGATGTGAAAGGCGATTCCGTTGCCATCTTGTCCGAGTTCGCGCGCATCGCATCCTCACTTCGCGCGCAGCGGCCTCGCCATGGGCATCCGCCGGCTGAGCCGCTTCAGCCGGCGAGGATCATCGAACGGGCGTCATCGGCACTGACCGGCCGGGCCAGAAGGTAGCCCTGCATGGCTGTGCAGCCGATCCCTTGCAGAAGGTTGCGCTGCTCGATCGTCTCGACGCCTTCCGCGATGACCTCCATGTCGAAGGTTGCAGCCAGCAGTGTGACGGCGCGCACCACAGTTGCCGCGGTCTCGTTCTCGGTGGCCCGGGCCACGAACGTGCGGTCGATCTTCAGCATGTCGGCACCGAAGGAGTGCAGATACGACAGCGACGAATACCCCGTTCCGAAGTCGTCGATGGCGACACGCACCCCGAGGGCCCGAAGGTGGTCGAGCGACGAACGGGTGGCTTCAAGATCGACCATCAGGTTGTTCTCGGTGATCTCCAGGACGAGGCGATTCGGTGCCAGCCCGATTCGCAACAGCGTTCGCTCGACGAGTGCCGGCAGGTCGCTGCGGCCGAGCTGTCGGGATGACAGGTTCACGGCCATCGTCAACTCAGCCGCCTCGGGCATGGCAATCGACCAACGGGCAAGGTCCCAGCACGCCCGTTCGAGGACGTAGGTGTCGATCTGCTCGACGAGGTCGGACTGCTCGGCGATGTCGAGGAAGGCCTCGGGCCCGAGCAGCGTGCCGTCCGGCTGACGCCAGCGCACGAGGGCTTCGAAGCCGAGCAGACGGCCGTCGCTCAACGAGGCGATCGGCTGGTAGGCGATGCGCAGCTCGCCGCCCTCGATGGCCTTGTGGAGGGCACTCTCGATGCGAAGCGCTCGGTCGGCGTCGGTGGCCAGGCCGGAGTGGAACGCCTCGGTCCGGCTGCGGCCGGTGACCTTGGCCCGGAACATGGCGAGGTCGCCGTGTCGGAGCACGTCTTCGGGAACCCGGGCCTCGGGCCCGTCGGTGGCGACGCCGATGCTGGCCGAGATGTAGAGGTGGCTGCCGGCCAGCACGATCGGCGACTGGAGAACCTCGTGGATGCGATCGGCGACGCGATGCGCGTGGGCGACGATGTCGCCATCGCCGCGTGGGCTCATCAGGACGAGGACGAACTCGTCGCCGCCGAGCCGGGCGAGAAGGTCGGTGGGGCGAACAACGCGCCGGAGCCGACGGCTGACCTCGTACAGCAGCTCGTCGCCGTAATGGTGGCCGAGGCTGTCGTTGACCGCCTTGAAGCGATCGAGGTCCATGAACAGCACGGCGAGCGAGGGTTGCTCTCCGGGCGGGTCGACGAGCTGCTCGCGCAGGAACCGCAGAAGCGCGGCGCGATTGGGGAGTCCGGTGAGCTCGTCGTGGAAGGCTCGGTACGAGAGGTCCCGCTCGACCAGCTTGCGATCGGTGATGTTGCGGCAGGCGACGGCGATGGCTTCGAGGCCTCCGGAGTCGTCCCGCTCGACGGTGACTACGACCGAGAGCGACTGCAGGTTGGCCTCGGCATCCTCTGCGTCGATGTCGCCTTCCCAACTCTCGCCCTTCTGCAGTCCGGCGGCCGCAGCGATGACTGCTTCCGTCATCAACGGGGGATAGGGCCACGGGGTAAGAACCGTCCGATCGACGTCCGGCCCGAGGTTGAAGAACACGCGGGCGGGAGCGTTTGCGTGCAGGACCGTGCCGTCGGGCTCGTGGATGACGATGATCGTCGCCGAGCTCTCGATGGCTGTCGCGTAACGCGATGCCAGCCGCTGGGTGGCCACTTCGGCCTCGAGGTCACGGAAGCAGACGACGATGCCGCGGATCAGCGGGTCGTCGATCCGGTTCGTCGCGGTGGCGCTGACCGGCTTCCAAAGCCCTGAGTGGCTTACCCGGAACTTCTTCGTGGCGCGGCGTCCCGGGCCGACTAGGACGGCGCCGAGGGTGTCGGCGACCTCGTCGCGATCGTCGGGGTGGACCACCGAAAGCGCGTCGATGCCGACGAGGTCGGCAGCGCCCCCGCCCCTGATCTGAGGATCTCGGCCGAAGTCGCCGATGACATCGAGGGCTGCGGCGTTGAGGAACGACAGCGTCAGATCCGCGGCGACGATCACGATGGCGTCGTCGACGAGATCGAGGAGGCGGTACGCATCCGGAATGAACTGGTCGTTTGACGCAGAGGACCGGGGCAGGTCATGGCGTTGCAAGGACGTCCGGCCGACGGCGATCACGAGGTCGTGATGCTCCGGGGACGCGATGGTGAACGCCTCTTTCCCTCGCGGTTGCACAGGGTTTATTCTCGCAGGTCGCGCCGCGCCGACGAGCCGAGGACGCTCGGCCTTTTGCCAACCCTCAGCCGGGGAGCAGCCCGATGTTGTCCTTGGCTCTGGCCAGAGTGACGGACGCGACCTCTCGCGCCTTGGCCGCACCCCGGGCGAGGACATCGCGTACGTGGCCCGGGTTCGCGGTGAGTTCGGCGTAGCGCTGCTGGAGCGGACGCAGGAACTCGACCAGTGCAGCCGCAGTGTCGG
>JAYTFI010000215.1:0-3936 GCA_043734485.1 Acidimicrobiales bacterium
AGGTCGTTCACGCCTGCCTGGAGCAGCTGACGGACGCCGTCGACGCCGATCTTCACCCAGCTCGCCTGCACGTTGCTGATGGTCCCGTGGTATGCGATCCGACCGATCGCATGCATGAGCACCACCTCACGGAAGGTCGGGCCCCGTCGGGACTTGCGCTGCAGGTAGATGGGCGACGCCATGTGCACGAACGGGAGCGGGATGAACTCGGTGAACCCACCTGTGCGCTTTTGGACCTCACGGGTACGCACCATGTGGCGAGCCCACGACGTCGGCCCCTCGACGGACCCGTGCATGATGGTGACGTTGGACTTGAGGCCGACGCGATGCGCGGTCTCGTGGCATTCGAGCCATTGCTCCGAGTTGATCTTGTCGGGGCACAACACGCCCCGGACCTCATCGTCCAGGATCTCGGCGGCGGTTCCCGGAAGCGAGCGGAGTCCGGCCTCGACAAGGCGGCGCAGGTAGGTCTCCAGCGGTTCGCCGAGGCGTCGGGCTCCTTCCGTCACCTCGAGCGCGGTGAAGCCGTGCACGTGGATGTCCGGTGCTGCCTCTTTCACCGCTCGGCAGACGTCGATGTAGTAGTCGCCGTCGAAGTCCGGGTGGATGCCTCCCTGCAGGGTGACCTCCGTCGCGCCGAGGTCCCACGCCTCGCGGACGCGTTCGGCGATGTCTTCGAGGGTGAGCAGGTAGGGCTTGCCGCGAAGGTTCATCGACAGCGGGCCCTTGGAGAACCCGCAGAACTTGCACTTGAAGGTGCACACGTTCGTGTAGTTGATGTTGCGGTTGTGCACCCACGTGATCGCGTCACCATTCGTACGTGCACGTAGGGAATCGGCGAGCTCCGCGATGGCTGCGACTTCGGGACCGCGAGCCGAGAACAGCGTGACGATCTCGTCCTCGCCGATCTCGGTGCCGGCGTCGGCGGCGTCGAGGATCTCCCGGATCTGGCCACTGGCCGCGGCCCGGCCGGGGATAAGCGCGGCGGGAGTGACGGAGGCGCCCGAATACCAGCTCGTGCTTCGTTCACCGATCAGCACCACCTCGGCACCGTCGCCGGTGTCGGTGAAGTGCGAGACCTTCTCCGGGAAGCACGCGCCCGGATCGTCGCGGGCCAGACCCTCACCATCAGAACGATCGGAGACGCAGAAGCGCAGACCGTCGTCGAGCCACCGTTCGCTGCCGGGATGGACGAGATCCGGCGTCCGTTCGGGATAGACGGTGAGACGGGGCGCGAGCGTGAAACCACGCGCTTCGGTGACAGCGCGGAGGCGATCGAGGTCCGGCCACGGGCGTTCGGGGTTCACGTGGTCGGCGGTCACCGGCGACACGCCGCCCCAGTCGTCGATGCCGGCGTCGAGGAGCGAGCCGAAGTCATCCGTCAGGTTCGGTGGTGCCTGGAGGTGCACGTCCGCCGGCAGGATCAGTCGGGCGACGGCGATGGACCACAGCTCCTCGTCGCCAGGGCACGCGGCCACCTTGCGCATGACGGTCCGATCCTTCGGGAGGAAGTTCTGGACGATCACCTCTTGCACGTGGCCGTGGCGGGCGTGACTTTCGGCGATCGCCTGAAGCGCGTCGATTCGATCGGCCCGGGATTCGCCGATGCCGCACAAGATCCCGGTCGTGAACGGGATCGACAGCTCCCCGGCGGCTTCCAGCGTCGCCAGCCTTCGGGCGGGCTCCTTGTCCGGCGCGGCGCGATGGCAATCGAGGGTCGCGTTGAGCGACTCGAGCATCATCCCCTGGCTCACCGCATACGGGCGCAGGATCGCCATCTCCGGGCCGCTCAGCGCGCCGCAGTTCGCGTGCGGCAGCAGGCCGGTCTCCCTGAGCACGGCCTTGGCTGCGGCGGCCACGTAGTGGACCGTGGAGTCGTAGCCGTGCTCGCGCAGCCAGGCACGGGCAACCTGGTAGCGCTCCTCGGGCCGCTCGCCGAGCGTAAACAGCGCCTCATGGCAGCCGTTGCGCGCACCGGCGCCCGCCACGGCGAGCACCTCGTCGATCGACAGGTACGGGGACGCGACGTGCGCAGGCGACGTGGCAAACGTGCAGTACCCGCAAGTGTCGTTGCACAGCCGTGTGAGCGGAATGAAGACCTTCGGCGAGAACGTCACCCGATTCCCGAACGCATGGGAACGCTTTTCCGAGGCGGCGCGCAAGAGAGCCGATAAGTCAGTCTCGAGTAGCGCCTCCCGGGTCCAAAGACCGTCAGTTTTCATGGCGGGCTCAGGGCGCGTTGGGGTCATCGGTCGTGTTCCCTTCGTAAGGTTCCGCGGAACGCGGAACGTGGATCGTGCTGACGCGTTTGGCCTTGATGGAGGTGATTCGAAGCGTATGGACGAACCGCTCCCGGTCAGCCGTTCTCGGATCCGGGGTTTCCCGCACGAGGATGACGGCTGCGGATCTGACCGGGGGTGACCGTGACGTCGCAGCCCCAGCAAATGAACTCCTGGTCGAGCGTGCGCCCGCACGCATCGTGGATGAGCACAACGGGTGGCCCGGCCTCGCCCGCGACCCAGCGATCACCCCAGCGCATCAATGCCACGAGCGACGGTGACAGGTCGAAACCCTTCGGTGTCAGCCGGTACTCGCATCGGGTCGGTCGCTCCTGATACGGCACCTTCTCCAGGATCTCATGGTCGACCAGCTTGGCCAGACGGTCGGCCAGCAGATTCCGGGCCACGCCAAGATCGCGATGGAAATGATCAAAACGCCGGATCCCTCGGAACGCGTCGCGCAAGATCAGGATCGTCCACCGATCACCGATGATCTCCAACGCCCCTGCGATCGAGCACGACAGTTCGTGTTCGGGTCCCGAAGCAAATTCCCCTCCCTGCCTTTCGGACACCACCTTCAACGATCGCAGTTGTTCGGCTGATGCGGGCTTCGCCACGACGCCACCATACTGATATCAGTGCGGAAACGCAACTAACTCAGTCCAGAAAGACAACTCGGCTCAACTGGCACGTCTCAATGCTGGACAGTTCCAGCATTGAGAGACGCTGTAGGCGACCGCCATGGACACGGCCCTTCGCCGACACGTTGTCCGGGGCGAGTGGGGTTGGCTCGGGCCGAGGTGGGGTGCCCGTGCAGCGTGAGCGGACCGGTCACGTGCGCGCACCATCGGCCAATCGCGAGTGCAGGCCGGACTTGGCGCAAGACGGGTCGCTGGCGACGCTTATGGCCGCCATGCCCGCCACGACGAGCTTGACGCTGCCATCAGCGTATGGTGCGCGGGCTTGGAGCAGTACGAGGCGGCCGGGGCCCTGCGGGCCGTCGGCGTACCAGCTGCGCCGGTGCTGGCGAGCTGGCAGATCCAGGCTGATCCGCACCTCCACCGTCGCCGGATGTATGAGACGGTTGTCGCGCCGGTCGTCGGCGCGTACCCGATGACGACATGGCGCTGGCGCTTCTCCCGCACGCCGGCGCGCATCGCACGCCGGCGCGCACCGGCGCGCCCCGCGGCACTGTCGCGCAGCACAACCGCGAGGTGCTGCGCGAGGCAGCCAACGTCGGGCCGAGGCGTCGCAGGGTCGCTGTTCGTGGTTCACGCATGCGGTTCCTCTCGTCGAGCGGTTCTGCACGCGTTGCGCGCGCGGGCTGGGCTCGATGGGTTGCTTCGGCTCCTACAACCACGTTCTGAAGGGCGTTGGGTCCGGAACGGGAGGACAGCGGGCTGCGCGTGCGGGTTCCTGATGCACGGCGTCCTGGAACCCGGTGCGCGCAACCGTGCGACGCATCCGGTGCACGACCGCCCTTCCGAGGGCGCCGCCCGCGGGCCACGACCGCCCTGCGGCGCCGGTGGGGCTCAGCCTGGTGGCCAGCCACTCCATCGAGGTGGAGGACGCGCTCTTCGCGCATACGTCCGTCAGGGAGGTCGCGGTCATCGGGGTGCCCCATGAGAAGTGGGGCGAGACCGTGAAGGCCTTGGTG
>JAYTFI010000216.1:0-4685 GCA_043734485.1 Acidimicrobiales bacterium
AACGACACAAGCAACGAGGCGTCTACGGAAACGTTCCCGTTCGCATATCCCAAAGGCACCTCGGCCCGGTCGTGACGGATGCCGGGCGAGCGCGGCGGACCGGCACGCCAGGCGACCATCCGCGTACGCCGTGCGTGACGATTCGAAGCCTGTGAGCACCCGATAGGTACGGTGAACGACAATCTGCTCCTTGCCGTCGTGCCAATCCGCCGCGCTCACGTTCCAGCGCACCCACCCGAGCCCGACAAGCCCACGTCACTCCAACAGAGCCGCACCCTGACCATTTGACGGACGGGTTCGGGCGGCGCTCGGCGGATCCGCCGGGCGGGGTTGGTTTGGTTATCAAGGATCGGCGGCCGTCTCGGTGGTGGCTGACTCGTGGTCGGCGCGCCGGGGCGGTCAGATTGGTGGTCGGTAGTGGTGTGGCTTTCGCTGGTCAGGCGGCGATGCGGGTGCGCGTCGCCGTGGCGATGAGTTCTCCGGTGGCTCGGATGCGGATGGTGACGGAACCATTGGCCTCGCGGGTGGCGGTGAGCTGGTTGGTGTGGAGGTGTTGGTGGTGGGCGTGGCAGAGGAGGATGAGGACTTCGACGTCGGTGAAGCCTTGGTCCGCGAGCCATTCGTTGATGTGATGGATGTGGCTCAAGGAGGAGATGGCATCGCAGCCGGGGTATTTGCATCGCAGGTCGCGTGCCCAGACGGCGAGCTTCTGGACGAGCGATGGTTCCCGGCGCCCGCGGACGTACTTCAACACCTCACCCGCACTGTTCTCGAAGCAGAAGTACAGGTCACGTTTGATCGAATCGAACAGAGGCGGCGTCACCGGTATCGGCCCGTGGTTGAGCATCTCGGCCTGGAAGCGTTCGACGTTGAACACAATGACCGTTGCGGGCTTCGAGGTGGTGACCCGGACCGGTGACTGCACCGTCGGACTTCGAACGCCAATCGCCTGTTCGGGAGCGTTCGTATCCGGATGGTCGTTCCCGCCTCCGTCGACGGCTCTCGACTTCGTGCCGGGTCGGATCCCTGCGAGTTCGAGCAATGCGTCGGCGAGTCGTTGCTCGCGGCTGTCCGTGTCGTGGCCACCCAGGACTCGCGCTCGAGTCGGATTATCTCTCCGATAGTTCGCCTCGCTGATCGCACCAAGGATCGTCTCGAGCGTGGCGCCCTCGACCGGTGGCAAGAGTCCTCGGAGTCGGATCATGCCGTCAGGTCCGTTCGAGAACCGCAACGACCGTGCCCCATGCTGGCGGGATGCCGTGGTTTCGCCGGGTTCGAGCGCGAGCCGGAACTGCTGCACCGCACGCTCGAAGTCCTCCGGGGACATCTCGACCCCGGACTCCAGCAGTTCCTGCGCGCCAGGCTCCTCAACGACCGGCCGGAGCGCGGCGATGTGGTCGACCGTCAGCGCTCCGGTGCGGAGCAGGTTGAGCGCGCCGGGAAGCGCAGTCACCACACTCGCAACGGCTCGCCGCTTGCGGGCCTCGCGGTTCGTGATGTTGCTGAGTCGAGAGAGCGACGCGGTTGCGTCCCGATCGGCGGGACGGTTGGCGACGAGCAACGCCATGGCCGCTTCCAGCTCGGAACGGAGCCGGTCGAGCGAACGAATGCCGGCATCGACCTGCGCCACGGACCATCCCGTGGGCTCGATCACCGGAACGCACAGGTGCGCCCACGGTGACGATTGGGTTATCTGCGGGTCCACTTGTCTCCTCCTCTCCCGTCTGGTGTACGAACATATGTTCGATCTTTTTTACCCCGGTTGTCAAGGGATTTCGGCGCATTTCTCGCATTTTCGCCGAGCGGCGTTCGCGGCAAGTTGAAAAGGCGTCTCCAACCCGGGACTGGCGAGTCGGTGTGGTTCGAAGCGCTGCCCCATTCACCGCGCAACGCAAGTTGACGGTGCGTCTACGCGATCCGGCGCAGCTCGTTGAGATCAACGGCCCAGCACCTCGAACGTGGCCGGGTCGTCGGCCATCGCGGTTGCAATGGCCGGTGCCATGACCATCTGATGGTCAGGTTCGGGCGAGGAGCCCCGCTTCGAACTCGGCGAAGTGGTCGTGCCACCAACACCGTTGCTTCTCCCAACGGTCGAGCCCGCCACTTCGCTCGACCATCGCGACGAAACCGGGTTCCCCCGCAACGAAGTGCCGCTCGACGAACGCCGCACCGGTTGTCATCGCGTCGTCGATCGCGGAAAGGAACTCGGAACGGCCTTCGGGTGCGATGCCGTAGGCGTCCGCGATGACCAGAAGCCGCCCGACTTGGTCGGGCGTGTTCCATCCAAGCGTGGCGATGTTCGACGGCCGGTCGAGCGGAACGCACATCTTGGCGAACTGCGCCAGGTCATAGACACCTCGTCCAGGCGCTGCGTGGTCGAAGTCGATGAGCCCAACGGCTACCCCATCACGGAAGACGACGTTCTCGAGGCAGACGTCGTTGTGGCACAGCACCGGCCCACCCCGAGGGTCGGCCAGCTCGCTGCTCCAACGACACCCTGCGGGATCGAACGCAACCGACGAACGGTGCATGCGAGCGATCAGACGGGCGATGGAGCCGAGCGCGGCGTCGCTCTGGGCCCATTCGGGGTAGGGCGGGATCGCAACATCGCCGTCGAGGAAGGTGAGCACCTCGCGACCCACATCGTCGAAACCCTGAGGCACCGACGCACCTTCGAAGCCACTGCTGTTCAACGACCGCAGATACGTGTGAATCGATTCGGCGTACGGGCCGGCCGGCCGATGCACACGTGAACCGACCCGCAGCACGCGGCCCTCGTTCGCGACACCGCCCGATAGGACCTCTTCATCCATGCCGCCAGTGTCGCAGGCACCGGCTATGCGATCCGGCGCAGCTCGTTGAGATCGATGGCCAGTGCCTCGAGGGTGGCCGGGTCGTCGGCCATCAGTGCATCGCGCCGCTCCGCCGGCCAGTTGCCGGTGCGGGAGGCGCTATCGACGACCTCGGCCCAGCCCGTCCCTTGCTGCAGACCGAGCACCCCCGCCAGCAGGGAGCACAACGTGTCCCGGAGCACGACCGGATCGTCTCGCTCCACCGCTGCGAGGACGCACTCTGCCTCGGCTTTCGTGACCCTGGCCCCCGGCACGCGCGCGTCTATAGGAACGCCGTGAGTGCGTCGCCTTCGATGCGCTCGAACGTCCGACGTCCGTTGCCGCGGCGCAGCACTGCGACTTCGAGCTCGCGCTCGGTGAGCGTGCGATCCGGCCCGGCCAGCACGCCGACCGCAAGCGTGATCGCCTCGGGCAACGTGAGTTCCGTCTTGTACCCCGTCTTCATCCGCTCGTTGATCGTCTCCGCATCACCGCCGAGAACGGTGAAACCCTCTTCGTCCATGACGGTGCCGTCGTAGAGGATGTGGAAAAGGCGGTCGTCATCGGCCGTGGGCCCGACCTCAGCCAGCAGGATCTCGACCTCGAGCGGCTTCATCTCGTGCGTGAACACCTGACCGAGCATCTGCGCATAGCTGTTCGCGAGGCTTCGGGCCTCGACGTCTTCACGGCTGTACGAGTAGCCCTTCAGGTCTGCGGCCCGGACGCCGGCGATGCGCAGCTGGTCGAACTCGTTGTAGCGGCCCACGGCCGCGAACGCGATGCGGTCGTAAATCTCCGACACCTTGTGCAGGGTTCGGGAATGGTTCTCGGCCACGATGCAGATGCCGCCGGCGAAGCTCATGCCGCAGAGCGTGCGGCCGCGGGCGATGCCCTTGCGGGCGTACTCGGCCCGGTCCTTCATCACCTGCTCGGGTGACACGTAGTACGGCATGCTCATGGGTGCACCTCCGGCTCCGCCGTCGATGCTCCCCTGAGCGGGGCCCGTACCGAATTGTTCGCTCGCTGACGCTCACTCACGCGGTGCACCTCCGGCTCCGCCGTCGATGCTCCCCTGAGCGGGGGCCGTACTGAATTGTTCGCTCGCATTCGCGGGAACTGCTTCCAGATCTTTGTTGGACAGTCCTGATCGGCTCTGCGCAACCGCCGGACCGTTCATCGGCACCGACATCGACAGCCCGAACTTGGCGCAGATCTCTGCGGCACGCGGACGCTCACTCACGCGGTGCACCTCCGGCTCCGCCGTCGGTGCTCCCCTGAGCGGGGGCCGTACCGAATTGTTCGCTCGCTGACGCTCACTCACGCGGTCACCCCTCCGCCGCCGACGGTGCCGACGTGAGCCACGAGCGAGGCGAACCGCTCCGCGATCTCGGCCTCGGGCACATCGACGTAGCCGTCGGCGGTGATCGTCGCGATCGTCGGGTAGATCTTGCGCACGACATCGGGCCCGCCCGTGGCCGAGTCTTCGTCGGCCGCCTCGAACAGCGCCGACAGCGCCAGGTCGACGGCGTCATCACGGGTGATCGTCGGACTCCAACGATGCTTGATCAGGCTGCGCGCATACGTTCCGCCGGAGCCGGTGGCGTGGAACTCGGTCTCCTCGTAGCGCCCGCCGGTTATGTCGTAGTTGAAGATGCGGCCGGTCCCTCGGCGCAGGTCGAAGCCGGCAAAGATCGGGATGACGACCATGCCCGTCTGCATGGCCGCAGGCAGGTTGCTGCGGATCATGTTGCCGAGCCGGGTGGCCTTGCCCTCCAGTGAGAGGGTGACGCCTTCCACCTTCTCGTAGTGCTCGAGCTCGAGTTGGAAGAGCTTCACCATCTCCATGGCGACGCC
>JAYTFI010000217.1:0-6685 GCA_043734485.1 Acidimicrobiales bacterium
GATCGTCGGCGCAAGCGTCGAGGTCGTCTCGACCGGGAGGGTGCCGCCGAACCCACTTGGACGGGTGGTGCTGAGCACCGGCGGGAGCACGGTCGGATCGGAGCTCTGGCCACCGCAGGCCGCGAGTGCACCGCCGAGCATGACCGCGGCCACAACCCAAGAGCGCCCCGACCGTGCCATCGCCATATCCTGACGATGACTGAGGTGACATGCAAGAGGTCAAACAACCGCTACGCAAACCATGGAGAGGACAGCGCCCCCTACGAGCTCCCCTTGAAGAACGGCTGTCCCGATGCGGCCGGCGGCCGCAATCGTTCGGAGGAGAACAGCAGCATCAGCAGCGTGATCAGGAAGGGGAAGGTGTAGGCCAACTTGTCGTCGACCCGGCTGGCGACGGCGTAGTAGGCGAACACGCCGATGGCGGACGCGATGAGGACGCTCCCGGCGGTGATGGCCCGCCGGCCGAGCTGCCACACCGCGAGCGCCGCCAAGGCGAAGGCGACGGTCAGTACGAACGCACGAGCCGGCGCGTCGCCGATCTGGAGGCGGACCGATTCGGTGAACTGGAACAGGAGCGCGCCCACGAACATCCCGGCCGGCCGCCAGTTCCCGAAGATCACGGCGCCGAGGCCGAGGAAGCCGCGCAGGCCTTCCTGGCCCTGCTGGTACTTGCCGACGTTGGTGACGAGCCACGCCCCACCCAGGCCGGACAGCATCCCGGACAGGATCACGGCGGTCCAGCGGATACGGATCACATCGACGCCGAGTGAATCGGCCGCGCTCGGCTTCTCGCCGGAACTGCGCAGCCGGAGGCCGAACGGCGTTCGCCAGATGAGGTAGGCGAACAGCGGAATGAGCAGCAGCATCAGCACCGTCTCGGCCGCAATGTCGCGGGTGAATCCCCGTAACAGGCCGGTGACGTCAGATACCAGGAACCATTGTCGCCTCTCGAACCACCCGAGTGGATCAGGCGATTGCCAGCTGCCGATCCGGCCGCCGGCGAAGAACGGCAGGGTGAGCCGGCCGAGGTGCCCGACGGGTGGCGAGTCGGTGAGGGTGCCGCCGTCGCGGCCGGCGAACAAGACACTCGAGAGGAAGCGGCACACGCCCGGCGCAAGGAGGTTGAGGGCGACACCGGAAACGGCATGATCGACGCCGAACGTGATGGTGGTGAGGGCGTGCAACGCTCCGCCGAGGCCGCCCATCAGCGCACCGCCGAAGAGGGCGCCCCACGGTCCGAAGTGCCAGCCGAAGAAGCCGGCACCCCAGGTACCGAACGCCATCATCCCTTGGAGGCCGATGTTCACGATGCCGACGCGTTCGGAGATGAGCCCGCCGAGGCCGGCCATGGCCACCGGCGTGGCCAGTCCGATGGCACTGCCGAAGGCGCCGCTGCTGGTGAGGGCCGGTGCGTGGGTGAACATCCGGGCCGCAGCGAGCATCACCATGGTGAGCCCGCCCAGCAGCGCCGCCGTTGTGCTCGGTGAGAACGAGCGAGAACCGAGCAACCGCGTTCGAGCCACAGCCGAACCGGCCGGCGGCGCGGTGTCGACGCCGTCGATTGGGCTGCTCATGCCGGCACCACATCTCGGGCTGCGGCAGTTCGAGCCGCGGCTTCACGGATCGCCGCAGCCTGGTTGCGGCGGCGGACGACCTCGTAGGCGATCACTGCGACGACGAGCAGCGTGCCCTGCAGGATCTGCCCGATCTCTTGTGGGATGTTGGCGGTCGACAGACCCCGCGATCCCTGCTCGATGGTGGCGACGACGAGCGCGGCAACGGCGATTCCGCCCGGCGAGTTCCGACCGAGGAGGGCCACGGAGATGCCGGTGAAGCCGAGCAGTGTGGGGAACCGGTCGCCGTACTCGAACTGGTCGGACAGCAGCACGGACATGGCCGCCAGCCCGGCAATGGCGCCGGAGAGCCCCATTGTGGCGAGGACCATGCGCTTTGGGTTGACACCGCTGGATCGCGCGGCCGCAGCGTTGATGCCGGACGCCCGCAGGTCGAAACCGAACCGGCTGCGATAGATAAGGACGTAGAACCCGATGCCGACGAGGATCGAGATGACCAGGAACCCGTGCAGGAACGTCGTTCCCGGAAGGTGATAGCCGAAGACCCGCAGGAACCGGTTGAGCGAGGGTATGCGTCCGCTGCTCGACACCTCCCGCGTGTGGGCGGTCATCACGTCCTTCTTGTCACGGAACTTGGTCCGCAGCAGGTAGCCGATCAGACCGGTGGCGATGCCGTTCATCATGATCGTGGCCACGACGATGTGGACGTTGCGGGTGACGTTCATGATCCCGGGGATCACCGCCCACGCACTGCCGGCAATCATGGCCACCAGGATCACCAGCGGGATGCTGATGATGCCAGGAAGGTGCAGCGCGCCGGCCACCGCACCGGCGAACAGCGCGGCCACCTGGTACTGCCCGTTGGCCCCGATGTTGAACAGGTTCATCTTGAAGCCGAGCGCGACCGCGGCGCCCATCACGTAGTACCGGCTGGCGAAGTTGACGATGGTGACGACACCGTCGGCGCCGTCGATGTTGTGCCACATCGCGAGCAGCGCGCTGAATGGGTTGTGCCCGCTCACCAGCAGCGCGAGCGAGGCGATGGCGATCGACACGCCGAATGCGAGTGCCGGTGCGGCCAACCCCCGGCGGATCGCAAGCATGTTCAAGCGGCCACCCCGCGTGCCCCGGTCATGTAGGCCCCCAGCTCGGCCGGCGTGATGGTTGCGGGATCGAGCGAGGCGACGATGCGCCCCCGAAGGATGACGAGGAGCGTGTCGGACAGCCCGATCAGCTCGTCGAGGTCGGCCGATACGAGCAGCACACCGAGCCCCTTCACACGAGCGTCACGCAGCGCCTGCCACACCGCAGCCTGTGCACCGACGTCGATGCCACGAGTCGGATGCGCGGCGATGAGCACCTTGGGCTCGGCGAGCATCTCGCGGCCGACGATCAGCTTCTGCTGGTTGCCACCGGAGAGCGCAAACGCAGCGACGTCGACGCTCGGTGTGCGGACGTCGTACACCTCGACGATTTCATTCGTGTGCTTACGAAGCCCTTCTCGGTCGATCCACGTGCCGTTCGCGGCCGGAGCCCTTGTCTGATGGCCGAGGGCCGCGTTCTCCCAGAGCGGCGCAGGCAGCAGCAGCCCGTCGTGGTGACGGTCCTCAGGGATGTAGCCGAGGCCGTTCTCCCGCCGTTCCCGGGTGCCGACGCCGACCATGTCGAGGCCGCCGAGCTCGATCGTGCCGGCGACCGGCTGGTGCAGTCCGAGGACGCATTCGAGCAACTCGGTCTGGCCGTTGCCCTCGACGCCAGCAACGCCGACGATCTCGCCTCGCCTGACCCGCACGCTCACGTTGTGCAGCACATCCCGGCCGCCCTCGCGGAGCGTGACTCCTGTGACCACGAGGGCGGGCTCGTCGCGGACGGTCGACTCGCTCGTGGTCGGCGTCGGGAGCTGGCTCCCGACCATCAGTTCGGCGAGCTGATGGGCCGTGACCGTGGATGCATCAGCAACCTCGGCAACGGTCTTGCCCGAGCGGATGACGGTGATGGCGTTCGCGACCGACAACACCTCGTCGAGCTTGTGCGAGATGAACACGACGGTCGACCCGCCGGCCACCAGGTCACGAAGGGACGTGAACAGCTCCTCGACCTCCTGGGGCACGAGGACCGCGGTCGGCTCGTCGAGGATGATGATGCGCGCGCCGCGGTAGAGGACCTTCAGGATCTCGACCCGCTGGCGTTCGCCGACGCCGAGGTCGCCAGTGCGGGCGTCGGGATCGACATGCAGGCCATAGCGGGCGCTCAGGTCAGCGACGCGCGAACGGGCTCCGTGGACGTCGATCTTCCACCTGGAGCCGGGCTCCTGACCGAGAACGACGTTCTCCCAGACGGTGAGGTTGTCGGCCAGCATGAAGTGCTGGAACACCATGCCGACGCCGACTGCTATCGCGTCTTTCGGGGAGCGGAAGTGCTGCTCGACCCCGTTGACCCTGATCGTGCCCTCGTCGGGCCGGTGCGCTCCGTAGAGCGTCTTCATGAGCGTGGACTTCCCGGCGCCGTTCTCGCCGACGATGGCGTGAATGGAGCCGGGAAGCACGGTGAGGCTGACGCCGTCGTTGGCGACGACGCCCGGAAAGCGCTTCACGATGTCGCGGAGCTCTATCGCGGCCGTGACATCGGATGATGCAGGCGGCGTCGGCCCAGCCCCTGAGGATGATTGGTTCATGTCAGGGACTGGACCCGAGCCACTAGTAGTGCGTCAGGCGACCTTCGTCGGGACGACGACCTTGCCGGAGATGATGTCCGCCTTGGCCGCCTCGAGCTTGTCCTTGATGTCGTTGATGGCCGGGTTCGACGTCGAGTAGCCGACGCCGTCGACCTTGAGGTCGAAGCGCGACTCACCGCTCAGCGGCTTGCCGGCGGCGTAGGCCTTGATGGCGCTGTAGGTGGCGACGTCGACCCGCTTGAGCATCGAGGTGAGGATGTAGGCCTGACCGTTCTCCGGCTTCACCGTCTGGTATTGGTCGCTGTCGACTCCGATGGCCCAGATGTCGCCGGGCTGCTTGCCCGACTCCTTGGCCGCGGTGAACAGGCCGGCGCCCGTGCCGCCGGCTGCGTGGTAGATGACGTCGATGCCGCTGTCGTACATCGCCTTGGCGATGGCCTTGCCCTTGGCCGGGTCGTTGAATCCGGAGAAGTCCGGCGGCTCGGTGGCGTATTTCGACTCGATGGTCACCTTCGGGTTGGCCGCCTTGGCGCCTGCGATGTAGCCGGCTTCGAACTTGCCGATGCCGTCCGTGCGCACGCCGCCGATGAAGCCGAGCTTGCCCGACTTCGATTTGAGGGCCGCGGCGTAGCCGACCAGATAGCTGCCCTGCTCCTCGGAGAACAGCAGCGAGACGGCGTTGGGCTGGGCGATGACGTCGTCGATGATGGCGTAATAGGTCTTCGGGTTGGCCTTGGCCGAGGCACCGCAATCCTTCGTCCAGAGGAAGCCGACACAGACGATCAGGCCGGTCTTCTGGGAAACGAGGGTCTTGACCCGCTCCGGGCGGTCGGCGTCGCCGGTCGGAGCCGACTCGGTGAACTTCATGGTCTTGAACTCGGCCTTGGCCTTGTCGAGACCCGCCGCTGCGGCATCGTTGAACGACTTGTCGCCGCGTCCGGTGATGTCGAACAGGAGGCCGACCGACTTCACGGCCACAGCGGGCTTCTTGGTGGGCTTCTTCTTGGTCGCAGCCGTGGCCGGCGAGATGGCAAGGGCGGCGATCGCTACGGCGGCAACGCCGAGCACTGCCCTCCGGTTGGTCTTCATGCGTGGATTCCTCCGGGATGGTGAGATGGGCGGCAGAGCCATCGGGGAGTCGTCGCCGATTCGGTGACGAATGTCTCGAGCCGCCGCGAGGGTATCGCGACACTTCACGGGTTGCCTTGAACGGATTGTTAAGACTGGGTGCGGAGCGCGTCGAGCACCACAGCGACCGCAGCCGGACCGTCGGCCCGCACCACGACGTCCACGTTCGCGGCCTCGGGGTCGGCCCAGGGGCGGGTGTCGGCGAGCGTCATCCCCCGGGTGTGGGTGCCGTCGGTCTCGACCACGACGTGCAGCCGTGCCGTCTCGAACAGCTGCGGATGGGTCACGGCCAGCACCGCGCAGGGGTCATGCAGTGGGGCGCCGACGGCGTGCGCCGCGTCGCCCGTCTTACCAGCGAGTCGGGCCGCGTAGCCCTGGTAGAAGTGCATGAGCTCGGCACAGAACCGAGCCGTCGGCGAGCCACAAGCGTTGAGCGCATCGGCGAATTCGCCGTCGGCCAGCACCTGATGGGTGAGGTCGAGGCCGCACATCCGCAGCGGCGCCCCGGAGGCGAACACTTCAGCGGCAGCTTCCGGGTCGAAGGCGATGTTGAACTCGGCCGCGCTCGTCATGTTGCCGTGGATCAGGGACCCGCCCATGAGCGAGATTCCCCGGACCCGCCGGGCGAGGTCGGGTGCCGCTCGCAGGGCCAGGGCGATGTTGGTGAGAGGGCCGATCGGCATCAGCCACAGGCCCTCCTCGGCGCGAACCGACTCCACGAGGAACGAGACCGCGTCACTTCCGGTCGCTTCCCGACTCGGCGTGCGGGGTTCGGGCCCGCCCAGGCCGGTTCGGCCGTGGGCGTGGGCGGCATGTCGGCCGGGCTCGCCGTTCAGCGGCCCGGACGCGCCGGAATGGACCGGCACGTGGCGGAGTCCGAACAGATCGGTGGCGATGAGCGCGTTCTCCGTCGAATGCACCAGCGGGGCGTTGCCGGCGACCGTAGTGATGCCGACGATGTCGCAGTGACGGGCTGCGACGCCGATGGCCAGAACGTCGTCGTGTCCCGGGTCGCAGTCGATGATCACGCGGGGTCGGCTGTCGTCGGACACGCTGCGGAGCTTACGGTCCGCCCCGGCGGCGGCCCTAGAGCCTGCCGCGCCGGGCCTGCCGCGCGTGGCATCCTTCCCGACCGCACACGGATCGAAGGGGTGACGGGCGTGGGGAGAATGGCGAGGGTCCCCGGCGCCGGTGGTCCGGCCACGATCGAAGACGTTGCGAACCTGGCCCGAGTGTCGGTCGCGACCGTCAGCCGCGCGCTGCGAGACCTGCCGAACGTCGCCGCCTCCACACGTCTGCGGGTGAGGGA
>JAYTFI010000218.1:0-4833 GCA_043734485.1 Acidimicrobiales bacterium
ACAAGCCGGCGGTGGCGTTGTGACGGCTTCGGCCAGGGGTCGGGGAACGCGATCTGGATGAGGGATATCGAGCCCTCGGCGAGCATGTGACGGAGCACGTCGATCCCGTCCGCCGAGATCAGGCGAATGTTCGTGAGGCCCGCCGCCGCCGCCCGGTCCGCGACTCTGGCGACTCCCGGCAGGTGCACGTCGATGCCGAGTACCGCGCTGGCCGGATGCTGATGGGCGAGGGCAACCGTCGTGTCGCCCATGCCGAACCCGAGGTCCACGATCAGCGGAGCGTCCCGGCCGAAGGCAACGGAAACATCCAGTAGCCCGACGGCCGGCGGGATGAGGAGCGCGGGGGCAACGGTCTGCATCGCGCGGCGCAGCGTCGGCGACATGCGGCCACGGGGCTTGAAGCTGCGGGCCGCGCGATCAGCCGATGGACGGCCGCTCCGGGCAAACGGCTCCGTCCCCCCCGAGTGCAGCTTGGGCACGCACGGAGGGTTCGGGAGCTCAGCCATGGATCGACAGCTAACCTACGCCCGCCTTTGTCTCGTCGTCTGCTGTTCACACACCCTCGGAATGCCGTCCTTGACCGCCAGCCTGCCTACTGTCACCCCGCGAGGACCCTCATGGCGTTCCGTCTGATCCCCCGAGACGAAGGGTTCTATGTCCTCTTCAACGAGGCCGCGGCGAACGCAGCGGCTGCGGCCCGGGTGCTGCGCGAAGTACTCACCGGCCTCCCCGCCTCAGCCGCGCTGGTCGACCAGGTGGTCGAGTGCGAGCGCAAGGGTGACCGGATCACCCGGGCCATCTTCGGCCGCCTCGACACGGCCATCATCACGCCGTTCGACCGTGAGGACATCCAGGCCTTCACCGACAAGCTCGACGACGCCGTCGACGACATGCGCTCGGCCGCCGACCTCGTGCGCCTCCACCACGTCGCCGAGCCCATCCGGGGCGTGCGCGAGATGGCCGACCTCATCGTCGATGCCGCCGACGCCACGGTCCGGCTCTTCCTCAAACTCCCGAAGCTGCGCGATCTGCGGCCCGAGCTCGACGAGATCGACGACTTGGAGAGCCAGGGCGACGCGCTGCATCGGGAGACTACGGCCCGGCTGTTCTCCGGTCACTACGACGCGTTCACGGTCCTCAAATGGATGGACATCGTCGAGAACATGGAGAAGACGCTCAACCGGTTCGAGCGCACTTCCGACATGATCTCGACGATTGCCTTGAAGCACGCCTAGGTCCCGTCCTGCGCGATGCAGAACTTCCTGCTGTACATCGTGATCGCGATGGCTCTTGCGTTCGACTTCGTCAACGGCTTCCATGATGCCGCCAACTCGATCGCCACAGTCGTCGCCACGCGCGTCCTGAGGCCGGCGCATGCGGTGGTCTGGGCCGCGTTCTTCAACTTCGTCGCCTTCGCCGTGTTCGGGACGCGTGTCGCCGCCACCATCGCGAAGGGCGTCGTCCGGCCCGGGATCCTCTCGATCGGCGTCGTGTTCGCCGGTCTCGTGGGCGCCATCTTCTGGAACGTGCTGACGGCGTGGCTCGGCCTTCCCTCGTCGTCGAGCCACGCGCTGGTCGGTGGGATCATCGGCGCCGGCATGGCCAAGGCGGGCGGCCACGTCGTGATCCTCGAAGGCCTCCGCAAGACCGGCGTGTTCATCTTCTACTCGCCGCTCATCGGGCTCGCCCTCGCCTTCAGCCTCTTTGTGATCGTGTCGTGGGCCGTCCACCGCTCCCGCAAGCCGCACAAGGTGAACCGTTTCTTTCGCACAGCGCAACTGTTCTCGGCTGCAGCATTCAGCCTTGGGCACGGGGCGAACGATGCGCAGAAGACGATGGGCGTCATTCTCGCCCTGCTGATCGCGTCGGGGAAGGTCGGTCCGAAAGCCGACGTGCCGCTGTGGGTGGTGCTAAGCGCGCATACTGCCATCGCTCTGGGCACGATGTTCGGCGGCTGGAGGATCGTGAAGACCATGGGCAGCAAGCTCACCCGGCTGCAACCGATGGGTGGTGTCTGCGCCGAGTCGGCTGCCGCCGCCGTGCTGTTCTTCACCTCGTCGAAGGGCATACCCGTGTCGACCACCCACACCATCACCGGTGCCATCGTCGGCGTCGGCTCGGCGAACCGGCTGTCGGCGGTGCGGTGGGGAATTGCCCGGCAGGTCGTATGGGCGTGGGTGCTCACCATTCCCGGCGCGGCGATCGTCGCCGCGCTCGCCTATGGCGCCGTCTCGGTGTTGAGTTGAGCTGTATGTCGTTGAGCTGTATGTCGTTGAGCACCGAGCGAATGGACTGAGGAGGTCGCGCAATGGATCGACGGGCAGTGTTCTTCCTTGGGGCGGCCGTGATCAGCGTTGTGCTGACCCCCTTCACGCCGGCCGGCTTCGGCTACGTCGGCGCCGTCCTCGGTACGGTCTACGTAGTGCTCGCACTGTTGTCGGCACTCGACCACCGCAGCCGCCACGGCGGCGACCGCAGGCGCTGAGATGAAGGTCCACGTCCTCGACGGCACGTACGAGCTGTTCCGCCACTACTTCGCCGTACCGTCGCACATCACCGTCGATGGTCACGAGGTGGCGGCCATCCGAGGTGTGCTCGAGTCGGTGCTGAACCTGCTCAGCGAGCGCGACGTCACGCATCTGGGCGTGGCCACCGACCACATCATCGAGTCGTTCCGCAACGCTCTGTACGCGGGCTACAAGACCGGCGCCGGCATCGACCCGCTGCTCTTCGCACAGTTCCACCCGCTCGAGCTCGCGCTCGAGGCCATGGGGGTCGTGGTGTGGCCGATGGTCGAGTTCGAGGCCGACGATGCCATGGCCGCGGCGGCCTCGATCGCCGCTGCCGATCCTGCCGTTGACCAGGTGGTGCTTCTCACGCCGGACAAGGATCTCGGCCAGTGCGTGCAGCAGGACGGTCGGGTGGTCCAGTTCGACCGCCGGATGCGCAAGCTGATCGACTACGCCGGTGTGATCGAGAAGTTCGGTGTGCCACCTTCGGCCATTCCCGACTACCTCGCCCTCGTCGGCGACACCGCCGATGGCTTCCCGGGCCTACCCGGGTGGGGGGCGAAGTCGGCGGCTGCGGTGCTGGCCCGCTACGGCTCGCTCGAGCAGATCCCGCTGAATCCGGGCCAATGGGACGTTCCCGGCCTTCGAGGTGCACCGAAGCTGTGCGCCACCCTCGTGGCCAACCTGTCCGACGCGTTGCTGTTCCGCACGATCGCGACCGTGCGGAGAGATGCGATCACGCTCGACGGTGGCGTCGAATCGCTGCGCTGGCGGGGGCCGACCGAAGGCTTCGAGGCGATCGCCGACCAGC
This sequence comes from Acidimicrobiales bacterium, assembly GCA_043734485.1. Classification (GTDB taxonomy): domain Bacteria; phylum Actinomycetota; class Acidimicrobiia; order Acidimicrobiales; family JANYDT01; genus JAYUDQ01. The sequence continues at coordinate 3,322 of JAYTFI010000218.1, forward strand.
TGGAGTCGCCGGGTCTGGCCGTTCGCGCGAAAACGCTGGCTGCCCGCCGGGCCTGACGATCGCCCTTCAGCGACCGTGATCCTCTATTCGAGGATGGGTCCGGCTTCCGCGACATCAGGTACCGGTCGCAGAAGCTTCGGTCCATTTCGGCGGGCCTGGATGCGTTTGGCGAGAGCGGGGTCGGCGAGAGCGGGGTCGGCGAGGATGCGTGCCTCGGCTTCGCTCATCACCACTGCAGGCGTGAGGCTGACGGTTCCGTCTGGCTGCTCGCTTGCGAGGTAGCGGGTGTGTTCGACCCGACCGATGCGTCCGAGGCTCATTCGGCGCCGTGCATCAAGCTCAATCAGAATCCCGTTCATCTGTGAACCTGGTCCTTTCCGGGGCGGATAACACCCGCCCATCGGGCCGCATCAGGGCAGTGCCCGTTTCCGGAGACGGTGACCGTGATCTACGTCGGCCTATTGCTACATCGGTAGGACCGGTTCGGTCTCCGGGCGGGCTTGGCCTCGGTGGTCGGCGCCCCGGTAACGTGGCGACCGCTATGGATCACTCCCTGAAGGAACGCCTCGCCCAGCTCGAGGAGCGCAAGCAGCAGGCATACCACGCCGGCTCCGATCGCTCCGTCGAGCGTCAGCACGCGAAGGGGAAGATGACCGCCCGCGAGCGCATCGAGTTCCTCGTCGACCCCGGGAGCTTCGTCGAGCTCGACATGCTGGCCCGCCACCGCGCCCACGGGATGGGCATCGAGGCCGAGCGGCCCTACACCGACGGCGTTGTCACCGGCTGGGCCCACATCGATGGCCGCAAGGTGATGCTGTTCGCACAGGACTTCACCGTTTTCGGTGGAGCTCTGGGTGAGGTGTTCGCGGAGAAGATCACCAAGGTGATGGACCTCGCAACTTCGGTCGGGGTGCCGGTGATCGGTCTCAACGACTCGGGTGGTGCCCGCATACAGGAAGGCGTCGTCTCGCTCGCCAGCTACGGACAAATCTTCTATCGGAACGTGAAGTCGTCGGGCGTCATCCCCCAGATCAGCGTGATCCTCGGGCCGTGCGCAGGCGGCGCGGTCTACTCGCCGGCCATGACCGACTTCATCTTCATGGTCGACAAGACGAGCCACATGTTCATCACCGGACCCGACGTGGTGAAGACGGTCACGGGCGAGGACGTGACGCTCGAGGAATTGGGTGGCGCCTCCACGCATGCGTCGAAGTCGGGCGTCGCGACGTTCGTTTCGCCGGACGAGAAGGCGTGCCTCGAGGACGTCCGCTTCCTCCTCTCGTTCCTGCCCTCGAACAACCTCGAGAGCCCGCCCCACAGCGTGACCACCGACGATCCCGAACGACTGTGCATGGCGATGGCCGAGATCTTGCCCGAGAGCCCGAACCGCCCGTACGACATGAAACGGGTCATCCGTGAGGCGGTCGACGACGGCGAGTACTTCGAGTACTTCCCGAAGTGGGCCGGCAACATCACGTGCGGCTTCGCCCGCGTCGACGGGCACCCGGTCGG
>JAYTFI010000219.1:0-4756 GCA_043734485.1 Acidimicrobiales bacterium
TTCATCACCGGTGGCGTCACCGAGGACTGGGTCGACCACGTGCGGGCCGCGGCCGCTGCCGGGGCTGACGCCATCGAGATCGGCATCCCGTTCTCCGACCCCGTGATGGACGGCCCCGTCATCCAGGACGCATCGCAGCGCGCACTCGAGCGTGGCGCGACCCCGGTCACGGTGCTGGCGGAACTGGCACAGGCCGACGCCGGCATCCCGTTCGTCGTGATGACCAGTTACAACCTCGCATTCCGGGCCGGGCACGAGCGCTTCGCACGCATGCTGGCCGACCACGGGGTGTCCGGCGCGATCCTGCCCGACCTGCAGCTCGACGAAGCTGACGACTGGGTCGAGGTGGCGGGCCGGGCCGGCATCGAGAACGTGTTCCTCGCCGCACCGACTACTCCCGATGACCGACTGGCCCGCATCGCGGCCGCTTCGCGGGGCTGGGTGTACGGCGTCGGCACGCTCGGTGTCACCGGCGAACGGGCCACGCTGGCGGCGACCGCGGGTGAGATCGCCGGTCGCCTGAAGGCCTGCACCGACCGCCCGGTGCTGGTCGGCGTCGGCGTGTCGAACGCGGCCCAGGCGGTCGAGGTGGCGACCGTGGCTGACGGGGTGATCGTCGGCGCGTCGGTGATGCGGCGCCTACTGGAGGGGCAGGGCCCGGAGGGTGTCGGCCGTTACATCTCCGAACTGCGGGCCGGGCTCGACGGGCGCTGATCTGGGCACCACCGGGCTGCCGAATCCAGGACTCATCAGCGGCGCTGCGGTGCTGCGGCGGTCGGTGCCGAAGGCGTTGCGCGTCAACAGCGGTGGTGATATCAGCACGAAGGTGTCCTTCCGCAACATCAGTCTTCGTGGTGTCCCGTTCGATTCGGGCGACCCGATTCACCGAGGTCGTCAACCGGAGCGTTAGCAACACGATCATCGCCCGGTACAACGGTGCGATCGGCGGCGTCGGGTTCGGAGGGAAACTCCGCCCCGGCGACCACCCGACCCTGACCGGGCTCGTCTCAACAGCGAGCTGCGATGTCACACTCGGCTACGCACTCCCACCCGGCCGGTACACGGTCCAGTTCCTGTTCGGCGGTTACAACACCGCCGCGAACGGAGGAACGAAGATCGAGCAGTTCGTGTCGACACCGATCCCGCTGACCGTGACCAACGAACCGCCGCCACCACTGCCTGTCCAAGCACCGCTGTCGCCGATCACGATCGTGCCCGGATCCGGGGGTGGCGGACCGGGCTCCATCCTCCCCGCAATCCATCCCGGGGCACGTGCGGTCGCGGTTCGGTGGGTTCACCACCTGACGAGTGGCAAACCCACCGATCCCTGCACGCGTACCGACTTGGCTCGTGCTGGAGCGGCCGACCTCAGCGCGGGCGATGCGAAGGGCTTGCGGTCGTTGCGCGATCGCCTTGGTGACGCGTTCGCCTGTGGCGTCGTACTCCACTACGGCGATCGAGTCCAACGCCTCGAGGAGCGCATCTTCGCGCTTCCGGTCTCGTCGCTCTGGTCGACATGGCGTTGGATGCCAATTCGTTTGCCTCCGGGTCAGACACGGTTCAGACACGCATTCCGATGCGAACTGCGCGGGTTCCTGCAACGAAATGCGCGAATGCTCCGCGGGCTCGGCCCAGTACTCACGTTGCCCAAGATGCGAATCGAATCGTGGCAGGGCGCGTTCGTACTGTCGCGGGGTTCGTGTGACGGAGCGGTTTGGGCACTTCGACTCGTTGTTGCGTTTCGACGTCGAAGGCTCGGACTATGGAGGCCGGAAGCGACGACGTCACCATGGGTCCCGATGGCCAGCGTCGAACGGGTCGCGCCACTCGGCCCCAAGCTGACGTGAGACCTGCACTACCTTTGGGGGAAATGGACGACCAGCCGGTGAACGTGAATGACGAGGGCTCTTCTTCGCCCGCCGAGGATGCGGTCACCGCGTCCACGGACGCAGTGGAATCAGTGGATGCCGCCATGCCTGCGCCGGAACCTGCGGTTGAACCCGGCCCGTCCGAGCGGGGAACGCAGGATGTGGCGGTCGCTGCTGAGGTCGCTGCCGCCGAAGCCGAGGTCACGGCGATAGAACCCGAACCGTCTGATTTGCCCGAATCGACGCCTGATGTGCAGCCCGAGCACGACACGCCGCCGCTCCGCCCGGAATCCTCCAGCGAGGATGCGACCGCAGCTGCGGAGCCTGCCACCCCCGCTCCAGATGATGCGACCCCGGTCGAGGAGCCGGTCTTCAAGTATCAGCCTGGCGACATCGTGCCCGGCACGATCACCGCGGTCGGCGCCAACGGCATCGAGGCGGACCTCGGTGACGGTGCCCTTGCCGTCATCCCGCGGGCCGAGATCGACGGCGACGACCCCGAGGTCGGCGCCGCCATCGAGGGTTCGGTCATCCGCCATCAGGCCGGCACCGGCCGCTACGTCATCTCGCCCAAGCGCGCCTCCCGCGCTCGCGCCTGGACCCGCATCGTGGCTGCCTTCGAGTCGGGCGAGCCCATCACCGGCCGGGTGAAGGAAGCAACCAAGGGCGGTCTGATCGTCGACCTCGGCATGCGTGCCTTTCTCCCCGAGTCGCTCATCGACGTGCGCAAGGGCAACAGCCGTGCGCTGATCGGCACTGACGTCACCGTCAAGGTGATCGAGTGCGAGAAGCTCAGCGGCGAGGTTGCCGCGGCCGAGCGCCGCTCCGAGAAGATCGTGGTGAACCGGCGCGTCGTCGTCGAGGTCGAGCGCCGGGCGGCGAAGGCCCAGCTGATGGCCGACCTCAACGTCGGAGATCGTCGAACCGGTCGCGTGTCGGCACTCACCGACTTCGGGGCGTTCGTCGACCTCGGCGGTGTCGAGGGTCTCGTACACGTCACCGAGCTCGCCCACCGGCAGGTGGCCAAGGCGAGCGATGTGGTCAAGGTCGGCGACCAGATCGACGTCGTCATCCTCGAGGTCCGACCCGACAAGGGCAAGATCAGCCTCTCCCGCAAGGCCGCACTGGCCAATCCGTGGACGCAGTTCCAGGCCGTTCACAAGGCCGGCGACCTCGTGTTCGGCACCGTCAGCGGGCTGGCCGCATTCGGTGCCTTCGTCACTATCGAGGGCGAGGGCTTCGAACCGCTCGAAGGGCTCGTGCACATCTCGGAGCTGAGCCGCTTCCGGGTCGAAACCCCCGCCGACGTCGTTGCCGTGGGGGAGGGAGTGTGGACGCAGATCCTGGCCATCGAGCCGGACAAGCGCCGCGTGTCGCTCTCACTTCGGCGGGCCCTCGAGTAGCCACAGCAAACGCGGTGACGGTCGTGGCATCACCGGATGCAGTCTGCGAGCTTTGCGAGGCCGTGCCGTTCACGCGGCAGTACTCGTCGGACGACATCTGCTGGGTCGCCGAATGCGAGTCCTGCAGCGTGCCGATGGTCGTATGGCGGCCACACGGCACCGAGCCCGACGAGGCGACCCTCTCCCACATGCTCGCTGCGCTCCGCCGGGCTGCGACCGAGTGCTTCGGAGCAGACGGGCGTTGGTTCCTGGACCGGCACATGCGCCAGATCCCCGACCACTTCCATGCCCACGCCCGCCCGGACCGCTGGTCTACCCGGTAAGCGAACCGGCGTCGGCCAGCGGCGTCGGGCCCACGGGCCTGACGTTCAGTAGGCGTTTCCCCCGGCGGACATGATGTCGGTGTTGATGCTCTGGACCCGGGTCCGCAGCTCCTCGAGCGCCTCCGCCGTCTGATCGAGCGCCGAGGCCGTGGTCGGCCAGGTGTTCGCCCGGAAATCCTCGGCCAGCATCCCGTCCCAGACGTTCGGATCGCTCAGGATCTGCCCCTCCGCCTTGAGGGCATTGATCTGCTCGGCCAGACCGCCGTTCACGATCGCCTGCAGCTTGGTGATGGATGCCTTGCCCTGGTCGCTCGAAAGCACACGTACGCTCATGATTTCCTCCGTTGTCGTTGCAGTACATGGGAAGCAAGCAAAGTGTAAAAAAGGCATTGGCATCTTACAAGAGCCTTCGGCCCGCATCCCGCAGTTGCCCACCCGCCCGGGAGCGAGGGACTCGATGGCGCCTCCGCGCCGCGCCATCCTGGCGATGCTGTGTGCATACCGCATTTTCGAGGCGCCGGCCCGAAACCCGGGACGTGTCAGCGGACGATGGACCGGGCGCGCCCGGCCAGCAAAGCGATCACCACCATCGCGACGCCGATCACCTGGAGCATTCGAACCCGCTCGTCGAGTACCCACCACGCCGTCGCCCCGGACACAACCGGCACGAGCACGAGGAACTGCGCTGGTCTCGCTGCGCCGACCTGGCCGTTCGCCCACGCCCACACCGACCAGGAGATGAATACCGGCAGCGTCACGGCCCAGGCCATCGACAGCCACGCGCCCGCATCGATCCGGGACCAGTCCTGGTTGCCGACGAACGGCCCTCCGACGATCAACACCACGACGAACGCGACGGTGAGCGACCAGGTCGTAAGCGACGTGGCCGGATACTTCGAGGTGAGCGGTCGATTGATGACGAGATACGCGGCATAGAGGAACGCCGCGCCCAGCGCGATGAAGTCGCCATTGCGAAATTCGACGTGCCCCGCATTACGGCCGAATACAAACACGACGGCACCCGCAAACGCCAGCACGAGAGCCAGCACCTGGCGCCGAGTCAGGGCCTCGGCCTTGGTCACCCACAACAGCACGGCAACGAACAGTGACGACATGCCGGTGAGGAGGGCCGAGGAGAATGCGCTCGTGTGGCGCAGACCGA
>JAYTFI010000220.1:0-32683 GCA_043734485.1 Acidimicrobiales bacterium
GCCGCCGCGCAGATTGCGTTGCGCCAACGCGTCGGCGTCCAGTTCGCCAGCAAGAGGTCGAAGAAGAACGTCGTATGCAGTTCGGCGTCGTTCACGTACGACGCGACGACCTCCAGCGATGGAGCGAACGTCTCACCGACCAGCACCAGCTCACGTCCCGGATGTGAACGCTCGTAGTCCTCCGCGACACGCCGCCAGCGCCTGAAAAGGTCGTGTACCTCGGGTCGGTGGAACACGTGCGGGTTGTGGGCTGCAGTGTCGGTCGCCGGCGTGCCCAGCGGGACGGGCGGGGCGTCCGGCAGACCGGGCGTCTTGCCGACGAGGGCCGGCGCGTCGATGCGGAATCCTTCGACGCCGCGGTCCCACCAGAAGCGCAGGATGTCGTCGAATGCGAGCGCCACCGGTTCGGTGGTCCAGTTCAGGTCGGGCTGGTCGGGCGTGAACATGGCGAGGTACCATTGGCCCGGTCGTCCGTCGGCCTCGATGATGCGGTTCCAGGCCGGGCCGCCGAACCAGGCCTGCCAGTTGTTCGGCGGCTGCTCCCCGTTATCGCCCTTGCCGTCCCGAAAGTAGAACCATTCCCGTTCGGACGATCCGCGGCCGCCTTGGAGGGCGCTCTTGAACCATTGGTGCTCGGACGAGCAGTGGTTCGGAACGATGTCCATCAGGACGCGGAGGCCCATGCTGCCGGCCTCGGCCACGAGTGCATCGAAGTCACCGAGTGTGCCGTAGTCGGGCTCGATCGCGAGGTAGTCCGATACGTCGTAGCCGTGATCGGCTTGGGGCGACGGATAGCACGGGTTGAGCCAGATGGCGTCGACGCCGAGGTTGCGTAGGTAGCCCATGCGGCTTGTGATCCCGGCAAGGTCACCGATCCCGTCGCCGTTCGCGTCGCCGAAGGAGCGTACGTAGAGCTGGACCACGACGGCGTCGGTCCACCACAGAGGGGTCTTCGCTGGAAGCGCTTCCAACGCGGGCGCGGGCGCGGCGGTGTCCAGGGTCGAAGGCGCGTCGCTCATGGTGCGGAGGCTAACGCCCGCCCCCGTCGGACGGGCGCGAAGCCGTCGGCGACGGCAGACTTTCACCCGTGACCCCACCTAAGGACGCAACCCCGCATACCCTCGCGGCGAACCAGTCCGTGCACTTCGACCTGGACCCCGCCGACTTCGAACGGGCTAGTCGCGGCCGCATCGCCACCCATCCCACCGGCCGGATCGAGGGCGAGCACGGCCCGGTCTGGGATACCGGCCGCTACGACTTCATCACCCAGGAAGCGGTGGCGCCCGACACCGTGAACCCGAGCCTGTGGCGTCAGTCGCAGCTGAATGCGATCCACGGCCTCTTCGAGGTCGCACCAGGGCTCTGGCAGGCACGCGGCTACGACCTTTCGAACGTCACGTTCATCGCCGGGACCGAAGGGTGGGTGGTGATCGACCCGCTCACCACCGAGGCCTGCGCCCGCGCCTGCCTCGAACTGGCGAACGAGCATCTCGGCGCCCGGCCGGTCACCGCGGTCATCTACACGCACTCGCACGTCGACCACTTCGGCGGCGTGCTCGGGGTGACCTCCCGCGAGGACGTCGACGCGGGGCGTTGTCGGGTGATCGCGCCGGTTGGGTTCCTGCACGAGGCGGTCGCCGAGAACCTGCTCGCCGGACCGGCCATGGCCCGCCGAAGCCACTACCAGTTCGGACCGCTGCTGCCGGCCGGGCCCCGCAGCCATGTCGACTGCGGGCTGGGCAAGGCGGTACCGCCGTCGCCGCCAGGCCTCATCGCGCCGACCGAGGACATCACGTTCACCGGCGAGGAGCTCGTCGTCGACGGGGTGCGCATCGTCTTCCAGCTCACGCCCGAGGCCGAGGCGCCGGCCGAGATGAACTTCTTCTTTCCCGACCACGGCTGGTTGTGCACGGCCGAGAACTGCACGCACACGATGCACAACCTCGTGCCCATCCGCGGCGCGCAGGCCCGCGACGCCCGCAACTGGTCGAAGTACATCGGTGAAGCCATCGAGCTGTTCGGCGCGCAGACCGAGCTGATGTTCGCGTCGCACCACTGGCCGCGCTGGGGCGGCGACAATGTGCGCGCCTACCTTGCCATCCAGCGCGACCTCTACCGCTGGATGCACGACCAGACGTTGCGCTTCGCCAACCACGGGCACACGGCGCTCGAGATCGCTGACCTCCTGTCGCTGCCCGATGAGTTCCTCGCCGAGTCGCACACCCGCGGGTACTACGGCGACCTCGTGCACAACGTGAAGGCGGTCTATCAGCGCTACCTGAGCTGGTACGACGGCAACCCGGCACGGCTCCATACCCATCCTCCCGTCGAAGCCGGTCGTCGCTACGTCGAGTTCATGGGCGGCGCGGACGCGCTGCTCGCCCGCGCGCGGGGCTCCTTCGATGCGGGCGACTACCGGTGGGTGGCCGAGGTCGTGAACCACCTCGTGTTCGCGGATCCCACGAACGTCGAGGCCCGCGAGCTGCAGGCCGACGCGCTCGAGCAGCTGGGCTACCAGGCCGAGTCGGCGACGTTCCGCAACGCCTACCTCACGGGTGCGCAGGAGCTGCGGAGCGGACCGCCGCCGTCACGCAACATCCGGCGTCGTGGACTCGTTGATGCGCTCACCGTCGAGCAGGCCTTCGATGCGATGGGCGTGCGGCTGAAGTCCGAAGAGCTCGGCGGCGTGCGGGCGACGATCAACTGGCGTTTCACCGACATCGGCGAGGACTGGGTGCTCGGGCTGTCCAACCGGGCCCTGCACACAGTCGGCGGGCGGCTCGCCGGCGATGCCGACGTGACCGTGACGACGACGCGGCGGGCACTGCTCGACCTCCTTGGCGGGGAGACGACGTTCGTGGACGCAGTTACCACTGGCGTGATCGCGCTCGAAGGCGACTCGGCGGCGCTGCGTTCGATCTTCGTACACCTCGACACGTTCGCCTCGAGCTTCGCCATCGTCGAACCGTAAGCGCACCTACTACACATGACACGAGTCGAATCGAAGACTGCCGGATTTTCGCGATCCTTACCGGCGCGGCACGACCGCCTCGAGTGCGGCCGCGGCCCGCCAGCAGTCCTCGTAGGACGAGTAGAGCGGGATCGGCGCGAAGCGGATGATGTTCGGCGGGCGCTCGTCGGGCACGACGTCGAAATCCCCGATCAGCTGCTCGGTCCGCTCGCGCGCGTTGTCGACGAGAACCGACAGCTGCGCACCCCGGTCGGCCGTCGTGCGGGGTGTGAGCTGCGAGAGCTGATGGGTGACCGTCAGTCGATCGAGTAGGCCCTCGAGATAGCCGGTGAGCCGCACCGACCGCTCGCGCAGCACCGCCATCCCGCCCGCCTCGGTGAAGATGGCGAGCGAGGTCCCGATCGGGGCCAACGAAAGGATCGGTGGGTTCGAAGCCTGCCACCCGAGTGCCCCGTCGCCACGCTGGATGTCCTGCGTCATCTCGAAGCGTGTCGCCGACGCGTTGCCCCACCACCCGCTGAGGATTACGAGATCGGGCCGGTTCACGTGCTTGCGATGGATGAAGGCTGCGCCGATTGCGCCTGGTCCGCAGTTCATGTACTTGTACGTGCACCAGGCTGCTGCGTCGACGTCCCAGTCGTGGAGCGCGAGTGGCACGTTGCCGGCCGCGTGGGCGAGGTCCCAGAGAACGTATGCACCAATACGATGTGCCTCGTCGGTGATGGCGGGGATGTCGAACAGCTGGCCGGTCCGGAAGTTGATACCGCCCATCAGCACGAGGGCAACCGTGCCGTCCGCAGCTCGCAGCGTGTCAAGGACATCCTCGGTGCGCAGCAGGTCCTCGCCCGGCCGAGGGGTGAGGCGGATGATCACGTCGTTGGGATCGAGCCCATGAAGGCGGGCCTGGCTGGCGACGGCGTAGTCATCCGAGGGGAACGCGCCGGCCTCGATGACGATGCGGTTGCGAGCGCCCGAGGGTCGGTAGAAAGCGGCCATCAGCATGTGGAGGTTGACAGTGAGCGTGTTCATCACGACAACTTCATCCGTACGCGCGCCTACGAGTGCGGCCATCGGCTCGCTGAGCGACTCGACCATGGTCGACCACACACGGTTCCCGCTGAAGTGCCCGCTGACGGCCCGCTCGGACCAGCTCGTCATGACTTCTTCGACGGCGGAGCGGCTCGCATGCGGCAGTAGTCCGAGCGAGTTCCCGGCGAAGTAGGCGGCATGTGCGTACGCGCGGCCGGGATGAGCGAGGGGCAGCTCGAAGCGATCGCGCAGGGGGGCCGGATCGGCCGCGTCGCGGGTGAGGGCATCCGTCAGATGGTCGTTCATCGGGCTCATTGCGCGGCCTCGCTCACGAAGTGGACGTGCCGGAACTGCGATCGGAAGGCGACGACATCGGGTCGCAGGTCGACCGGGTCGGTCTTGCCCAGCAGCACCACGGCCATGAAGCGGGCGACCTCGGCCATGTTCTCGGGCCTCATGCCCCAGCGCGTGACCTCCTGTGTCCCGAGCCGGACGCCGTTCGCGTCACCGTCGACCACACCCGCGGTCTCGACCGGCAGGCCGATGCTCGAGCACAGCAGGTTGGCCTTCTCGAGCACGAGCGCGGCGTGGTTGCCGCCGCCGTATGCGGGGCCTCGAATGGCGACGTGGTGGCTAACGGTGAGCGGCCGTCCACCGCGAAGCGCGGGGTCGTCCGAACGGCCGGGCACCTCGTGCACGTTGACGCCCTCGGCGCAGAGCGCTGCGGCCAGGGCCTGCGCATTGGCGATGCACATGTCGGCGTACTCGCGACCGTAGGTGTGCATATCACGTGCCGCGAGTGCGAGCGCGGCCGTCTTGGCGACGTCGAAGTTGGCGGTGAAGCCGGGATACGCGATCGCGTCGAGGCGCTGCGCGAGATCGGCGTCGTTGGTGAGGATCATGCCACTGGGCGGGCCGCCGAAGCTCTTGTAGGTCGAACCGCTGACGAGGTGCGCTCCCTCGGCGAGGGGATCCTGGAAGCGGCCACCGGCGATCATGCCGCCCATGTGCGCAGCGTCGTAGAGCACGTGCGCGCCGACCGTGTCAGCGATCGCCCGGACCTCGCGGAGCGCGTACGGGAACAGGCACATGCTGCCGGCGACGATGACCAGGCGCGGCTGCAGCCGCGACACCTGTGCGGCGAAGGCATCGAGGTCGACGTCCATGCGATCGGTGTCGTACGCAATATCGTGATTGACCAGCCCGACGAACCCGGCCGCGCCATCACTGTGGTGGGTGACGTGACCGGCCGCTGCGTCCGAGAACGCAAGCACGGTGTCGCCCGGCCGGCACGTTGCCAAGTACGCATACATGTTGGCGAGCGAGCCCGATCCGACGCGTGTCTCGACATAGCGAGCGCCGAAGAGCGAGCCGATCAGCTCGTCGCACAACACCTCGATGCGACTGGCGTCGTCCATGCCGCGGTTGTACGTATCGCCCGGCGGGCCGAGGTTCGGGCGGCTACCGATGGACGAGCCGAGCAGGCGGGCGGCCCGCGGGTTGGGGACGTTGGTGCCGGCGTAGAGCGTGATGCACTCGTGGTCGACGAAGCGTTCTTGGGCGTCGACGAGTCGATGCAGCTCGTCGTCGAGCTCGTCGATCGACTGGCCGGCGAAGCGGGCCGCAGTGGCCGCGTGGAACTCCTGTGCCTGGGCCGAGTGCCAGGGGCGCGCTCCGAGGGAGGGGATGGGCGTGGAGGTCACGGCCGCCATGATTGCCGATATCGCCTGGTGCCTCAATGCCGCCAGAACTGGAACAGCGAGAACCCGAAGGACGCGTAGAGCCGGTCTACGCCGAAGAAGGAGGCGAACCGGTAGGCCCGTCCGAAAACCTGGTTGTTGAATGCCGGTGACTGGAAGATGAGGAAGAACAGCACAACGGGTGCGTAGCCGCGGTAAGGCGCGATCGCCTCGAGAGTTGTGCGCGGAACGTAGGGCTCGATCACGCCGAACCCGTCAAGACCCGGGACCGGGAGCAGGTTGAACACACCGGTGAGGAACTGCAGCAGGCTCAGGAACGCCAGCCCGTAAGCGAACGCGCGGTGCGCGTCGAGCGTTCCCCGGGCAAAGTGGAACGGCAGCGCGGTGAGCACGCCGAGCACGAGGTTGGTGGCCGGACCTGCGAACGACATGGCGCTGCGCTTCCATCGCTCGGGGATTGCGCCGGTGTTCACCCATACGGCGCCGCCGGGAAGGCCGATGCCGCCCATCACCAGGAACACCAGCGGCATCAGCAGGGACAGGCCGGGGTGGACGTACTTGAGCGGGTTGAGCGTGAGGTAACCCCGCTCGGTGACGGACGTGTCGCCGGCCCAGAACGCGGTGCGGGCGTGGCCGTACTCGTGCAGGCAGAGCGACACGATCCAGCCGAAGAACACGAACAGGAACACGGCGTACTTGGCGTCGAAGGGCTGGGTCCAGCAGGCCCAGGCGCCGAAGAGCCACGCGGCCACGATGCCGAGGAAGACGGGGCTCGGCCGGGTATGCACGACCGGCGAGGCTACCGGCGACATTCAGCGAGCCCGGCGCGGCCGGGAATGTCACACCTCACCGGTAGGCTTCGCGGCAATGTTCGACAGCCTTTCCGACCGATTCGACGTGATCTTCACCCGGCTCAAGGGGCGTGGCCGGCTCGGCGAGGCCGAGGTCGACGAGGTGCTGCGCGAGATCCGGGTCGCGCTGCTCGAAGCCGACGTCAACTTCGTCGTCGTCCGCAACCTCGTGAACCGCATCCGCGAGGCCTGCCTCGGTGCCGAGCTCTCCAAGGTGCTCAACCCGGCCCAACAGGTCATCAAGATCGTCCACACCGAGCTGATCACGACGCTCGGCGGCGAGACGCTGACCATCGAGTTCAATCCGAAGCCGCCAACGGTCATCCTCATGGCTGGCCTTCAGGGTTCGGGCAAGACGACGAATACCGCCAAGCTCGCGCGCTGGTTCAAGAGCCAGGGCCGAAACGTGCTGCTGGTCGGTGCCGACCTCCAGCGCCCGGCTGCGGTCGAGCAGCTACGCATCCTCGGCGAGCAGGTCGGCGTGCCGGTCTACTCGTCGAAGACCGACCCGGTCACGGTGGCGGGCGAAGGTCTCGAAGAGGCGAGGCGAACGGGCAAAGACGTCCTCATCGTCGACACCGCAGGCCGTCTCGCCATCGACAGCGCGCTCATGGACGAGGTCCGCCAGATCAGTGAGGCGGTCCAGCCCGACTACACGTTCCTCGTCATCGACGCGATGACCGGTCAGGACGCGGTCACGACGGCCGAGGCGTTCCACCAAACCCTTGCGATCGACGGCGTGATCCTCACGAAGCTCGACGGCGACGCTCGCGGCGGCGCGGCGTTGAGCGTCAAGGAGGTCATCGGCAAGCCGATCGCGTTCGCCTCGACGGGGGAGAAGCTGGCCGACTTCGACCAGTTCCACCCCGACCGGATGGCGTCGCGGATCCTGGGCATGGGCGACGTGCTCACCCTGATCGAGCAGGCCGAGCAGCACTTTGACGCCGACCAGGCGCAGAAGGCCGCCGAGTCGCTGATGAGCGGGACGTTCACGCTCATGGACTTCCTCGAGCAGATGCGCAGTGTCCGCAAGATGGGCTCGCTGCAGAAGCTGCTCTCGATGATGCCGGGCATGAGCAAAGAGCTGAAAGACGTCGACATCGACGACCGCGAGCTCGACCGGGTCGAGGCGATCATCCTGTCGATGACCACGAAGGAGCGGATCGACCCGGACATGATGAACGCTTCGCGCCGCCAGCGCGTGGCCCGGGGCAGCGGTCGGCCGATGATCGAAGTGAACAACCTCCTCAAGCAGTTCGGCGAGATGCAGAAGATGATGAAGCAGATGGGCCCGACCATGACGGCGGCCATGAAGGGCGGCGGAGGGGGGCGCATCAAGCAGGCCAATGCGTTGCGCAAGGCGGTGAAGAGCGGCGAGATCGATGCTGCGGATCTGCAGCAGTTCGGTCTCCCGTCGATGCCCGGCGTTCCGAGGCCGGGGCTGCCGGGACTGCCCGCAGGGAAGATGCCGTCGTTGCCAGGGGCGGGCGGCGCCGGAGCCCGGTCTGCTGCTGGCGGGCGGGTCACCGCGCCGGGTACGCAGGCCGGACCGGGCAAGAACAAGAAGAAGAAGCGCTGACCGGTTGGCTCCCCGGCCCGGGTGTGGCCTAGGTGGCGAACTGCTAGCCTCCCCTGGCTCGTCTTTCGAGCCGTCACCGCTTCGATACAAGGATCTTTAGGAGTACCACCGTGGCCGTCAAGCTTCGCCTCATGCGCATGGGCAAGACCAAGCAGCCGACGTACCGCGTCGTCGCCGCCGATTCGCACAACGCCCGCGATGGCCGCTTCATCGAGATCCTGGGCACCTACGAGCCCCGCCAGGACCCGTCGCGCATCATCGTCGACAACGACAAGATCATCGCCTGGCTGAAGAAGGGCGCGCAGCCCACCGAAACGGTCGCCAAGATCATCAAGATCTCCGGCGCCTGGGAGACCTTCGAAGCCGGCAAGCCGGTCAAGACCCCGAAGGCCCCCAAGCCGGCGAAGGCCGCGAAGTAGCGGTTGGTCGGCGATGGCTGACCAGGATCCGAACGAGTCGTCCACGGCCAAGGCCGTCCTCGGCTACCTCGCCCGCACGCTCGTCGATGAGCCCGATGCGGTCGAGATCTCGCAGTCACAGTGGCGTCAGCGGGTCAGTCTCAACCTGAGCGTGGCCCCGAACGACATGGGGAAGGTCATCGGCCGCAAGGGCCGCACCGCGCAGGCCATCCGTACTGTCGTGCGCGCCGCCGGTGCGCGTGACGGGCTCGACACCTTCGTCGACATCGTCGACTGACGCTCGACGCGAGTTCTTAGGTGGTGGGTTCAGAGCCACCCGCGCTGCTGAGCGTGGGTCGGATCACGAAGGCGCAGGGTTTGAAGGGCGAAGTGCTCGTCTACCTGTCGAGCAATCGGACCGAGCGCATGGTCACCGGCGCGGCGTTCCACACCGACCGCGGGCTCGTGCGCATCGAGAGCGTTGCTGTGCATGGCGATCGGTGGCGGGTGCGTTTCGTAGGCACGGCCGATCGGACCGCTGCCGAGGGCCTGCAGGGGCTTGAGCTCCGGGCCGAGCCGATCGACGACCCGGATGCGCTGTGGGTGCATGAGCTGATCGGCCGGACGGTCCGACTTGGGAACGGCGACGTGGTCGGCATCGTCATCGAAGTCGAGTCGAACCCTGCCAGCGATCTGTTGGTGCTCGACTCGGGCGTACTCGTCCCGCTGCGCTTCGTCGTGTCGAACAGCGGCGATGGGATCGTGATCGATCCGCCGGTCGGCCTGCTCGACGAGGCCGAACAGGTGTGAGCAACTCTGAGCAGGTCCGAGCAGTGGTGATCCCGACCGGCCGTTAGCCTCTGCCTATGCGCGCCCTGCGACTCCACGAACTCGGTGAGCCGACCGCGGTATTGCGGATCGAGGAACTAGCCGATCGCGAGCCCCGACCCGGCGAGATCGTGGTGGACGTCGAGGCTGCGGCGCTCAACTTCCCCGACATCCTGCTGTGCCGAGGCGAATACCAGGAGAAGCCGCCGTTGCCGTTCACGCCAGGGGTCGAGATGGCCGGCGTGGTGCGCGAGATCGGCGAGGGTGTCACCCGGGTGAAGGTCGGCGACCGCGTGCTCGGCGCCCCCAACTTCGGCGACGGCGCGCTCACGGAACAGACCACGGCCCTGGAGCGAGATGTCTCGATCATCCCGCCGACGATGGGCTTCGATGCCGCCGCTGCATTGCGGATCACATACCACACCGGCCATGTTGCCCTGCATCGGCGAGCGAACCTGCAGCCGGGCGAGACGCTGCTGGTGCATGCCGGCGCGGGTGGTGTCGGAAGCGCGGCGATCCAGCTCGGGAAGGCACACGGCTGCACGGTCATCGCCACGGCGGGCGGGCCGGCCAAGGTCGCAGTCTGCCGATCGCTCGGTGCGGACCTCGCTATCGACTACCGAAGCGACGAGTTCGTCGAGGCGGTCAAATCCTTCACCGACGGGCGCGGTGCGGACGTCATCTACGACCCCGTCGGCGGCGACACGTTCGACCGCAGCCGCAAGTGCATCGCCTGGGAGGGCCGCATCCTGGTGATCGGTTTCACCGGTGGTCGCATCGCCGACGCGCCGACGAATCATGCGCTGATCAAGAATTACTCAGTTGTCGGCGTCCACTGGGGTGCGTACAGCAAGCACGAGCCGGCGATCAACGACGTCATCCACGACGAGTTGATGGCACTCCACGCGACAGGACGGATCGACCCGCTCGTCAGCGAAGTGGTCGGCCTGGGCGATGCGGCGGATGCTCTCACCCGGCTGGGCGGCCGAGGCACGGTCGGGAAGATCGTTGTTCATCCGCGCGCATAGCAATTCGGACGACTCCGCTCGGTTGCTGCGCGCGAAGTCGGGTGCCCGCGCGCGCGAACTCGCCGCGAATCGCTTTCGAACATCGTTTCGAAGCGACTTCGCGCGCATCGCCCACCGAGTTCGCGCGCCGGCGGTGCCGTCAGCGTGAAGCGACTCAGCGTCTTCACGCTTTTCCCGGCCCTGATCGAGGCACACGCGGCCACGAGCCTGCTCGGCCGAGCCCGCGAGGCCGGGGTCATCGAGGTTGTCGCGCATGATCTGCGCAGCCACGGCAGCGGGGTACACAAGGCCGTCGACGATGCGCCCTACGGCGGTGGTGCCGGGATGGTGCTGGCCCCGGAGCCCATCTTCGCCGCGGTCGAGGCACGCCTCGCCGCCGGTGACGCCAGCCGCCCGTTGATCCTGCTCGGCCCGTCCGGCCGACGCTTCGATCAGGCGCTGGCCCGGGAGCTGGCCGCCCTGGTCGACGACCGCGGCGGGCTGTCGCTCCTGTGCGGTCGCTATGAAGGGTTCGACCAGCGCATCCACGACCACCTGATCGACGACGAGATCTCCCTCGGCGATTTCGTGATGGGGGGTGGTGAAGTCGCGGCAATGGCCGTGGTCGAGGCGGTCGCGCGGCTCGTCCCCGGAGTGATGGGCAACCAGTCGTCAGCGGATGAGGAGAGCTTCAGCGACGGCCTACTCGAGTACCCGCAGTACACGCGGCCGGCCGAGTTCCGAGGCTGGTCGGTGCCGGAGGTGCTCCGCAGCGGAGACCATGCCCGGGTGGCACGGTGGCGACACGCCATGGCCCTGCAGCGGACCGTCGAGCGACGTCCGGACCTACTTGACGGACGTGACCTGCGGGCTTCGGAACGCACGACCCTGGCCGAGTTCGGTCTGGAGTTTTCGGAACCATCCGTCGACGCGTCGTGACGAGGAGCGATCGTCGAGCGACTATCGTTTCCAGGCTTCCGTGAACCGACCGCCAGGAGTACCGGCAATGAACCCGACCGACATCATCGACCGCGACAGCTTGCGGTCCGACATTCCGGACTTCGCACCCGGCGACACCGTGAAGGTCCACGTGCGAGTCGTGGAAGGCAACAAAGAACGTGTCCAGATCTTCCAGGGCCATGTGATCGCTCGTGCCGGTGATGGCATCCGCGAGACCTTCACCGTCCGCAAGATCAGCTACGGCGTCGGCGTCGAGCGCACGTTCCCGGTGCACTCGCCCACGCTTGCGCAGATCGAAGTCGTCACCAAGGGCGATGTGCGTCGCGCCAAGCTGTACTACCTGCGCGGGCTACAGGGCAAGGCCGCAAAGATCAAGGAGAAGCGGGTCGTCCGCTGAGCGACGAAGCCGACGCTGCGGCCCCGACCGGAGCACTCTCCACGGACGACACCCGGCTGGACCCGCGGGCCGACGAAGAGCTCGACGGCGCGGACCCCTTCTCCGCCGAGGCACCGGACGACGACATCTCGAGTGTCGGTCCGCTCGCGGGCGCGGGTGACGGCGCGCCCGATCGGGATCCGTCGGCTGATGCTGCGGCTACCGGTGTGCTGCCCGTCGTCGGCGCACTACGGCATCGACGCTCGTCCCCGGCTCGGACTGTTGCGGAGTACGCCAGCCTCGCCATCGTCGCGGTCCTCCTCGCATCGCTTATCCGCTCGTTCCTCGGGCTGGCCTTCTACATCCCGTCGGAGTCGATGGTGCCCACCCTCAAGATCAATGACCGGGTGGTCGTGTCCCGGCTGAGCTACCACCTTCACGACCCGCGACGCGGCGACATCGTGGTGTTCCAGAACCCCGACTACAAGGCCGCCGACTCGCCCAACGTGGTGGAAAAGGTCGTCCGCAGTGTGTTCGAGGTGGTCGGCGTCCGCCAGCCGGAGGACAAGAACCTCATCAAGCGGGTCATCGGCCTGCCCGGTGAGTCGCTCGCCATCCACGACAACGCGGTCTGGATCAACGGGAAGAAGCTCAACGAGCCGTACCTGAAGACCTTCTACGCACGTGGCGGCGTGCTCGACTGGGAGGGCCAGCCCGAGTACACCCAGAAGATCCCCTCCGGCCGGTACTGGATGATGGGCGACAACCGGGACAACTCCCACGACAGCCGTTTCTTCCACACGATCCGACGCAGCGCAATGGTCGGGCGGGCCTTCGTTCGGGTATGGCCGTTCTCCCGACTGGGCGGGCTGTGAGGACGGCACGTACGCGGGTCGGGGTATGAGCGCGGAAGACCTCGAACGCTACGAGTCCGAGCTCGAGCTGCAGCTGTTCCGGGAGTACAAGGACATCGTCGGGACGTTCTCGCACATCGTCGAGACCGAGCGACGCTTCTACCTCGCCAACGGCGTCGTGATGACGCCGAAGAGCGATCCGGGCGGGCGCACATGGTTCGAGATCGAGCTCGACGACGCGTGGGTGTGGGACATCTATCGCCCAGGACCGGCCCGCTTCGTGGCCAAGGTGAAGGTGTTGACCTTCAAAGATGTGAACGTCGAGGAGTTGCACCGACCGGAGGTGTGAGGCCGCCGACGGTTTGGAGAATCACTCAACCGAGGACGCTTAGCTACTCCCCAAAAGGGCTCGGGTTCGCCAAGGTGGACAGCATGCCGAACGCCCGCCAGTACCTCGGAGCCCATGGCGAGGCCGTTGCCGCGCGCTGGTACGTGGCGCGTGGATTCTCGGTCATCGATCGCAACTGGCGGATCCGGGGCGGCGAGATCGACCTGGTCGTCCAGCTCGGCTCACAACTCGTGTTCTGCGAGGTGAAGACCCGCACTACCGATGCGTTCGGCTCCGGCCTCGATGCTGTCGGCTGGACCAAACAGCAGCGGCTGCGCAAGCTCGCATTCGCATGGCTCGACGCCCATCCAGCCGAGGAGTATCGAGCGATCCGATTCGACGTTGCTTCGATCGTGGCCGGCGTGATCGAGGTCGTCGAGGCCGCCTTCTGAAGTGAGTCGCTGAGACACCCTGTTAGGCCGGTGGTTCAGCCGAAGAACGCCCACACCACAAGGGCGACGACGACGACGAGGCATACACCGACGAGTACGTAGTCCGAAGGCCGACGCCGATGCTTGCGGTACGGATTCAGGCCCACGCCCCAGTATGTCCCGGCGGGTAAGTCCCGGGCGGCGAGTGGCCTGACCTCGTGGCGGCTGACCCGTCGCCGCCGGGGGACCTTCCCGAGACTGTCACACCCCACCCGTAGGGTGGGGCCAGCGCTCGAAGCCGGCGTTCCAACGGCTCTCCTGCAGGTGTCTCGGCCCATTCGGTCGCACATCGTCGTGCGGTCGGTTCCGGCCGTCGGTATCAGGTTCGGAGGTTGGTCATGCTCGCTGCGGTCGGCGCGTCCACGTTGCTGGGTGCAGAAGGTCGTCCTGTTGTCGTCGAGGTCCACGTATCGAGTGGCCTCCCGACGTTCGCTGTCGTCGGCCAGCCGGACGGGACGTGCCGCGAGGCGCGTGACCGGGTCCGGGCCGCGCTTCTTTCCAGCGGGCTGCCGTGGCCCACAACTCGGATTACGGTCAACCTGGCACCGGCCACGCTGCGCAAAGTCGGTGCGTCGCTCGATCTTCCGATCGCCGTGGGCATGCTGGTCGCCCTGGGCACGATCCCGCCCGAGCAGATCGAGGGGCGTTCCTTCCTGGGCGAGCTGGGTCTCGATGGGAGCGTTCGGCGCTTCAGCGGCGCGGTTCCCCTCGTCGATGCAATCGACGACGCCGAGGCGGTGGTGGCCGAGTCGTGTGCGGCTGAAGCCTCGTTGCTGGGCCGCCACCGGATACGCGGTGTTGCGACTCTGCTCGAGGTGGTCGATGCACTTCGTGGACTTGCACCCTGGCCTGACCGGTCCTGGCCGGTGCCGCCCGAGATCCCCGAGCACATACCCGATCTGGCCGACGTTCGGGGCCAGTCGGCCGCCCGCCTCGCTATCGAGGTGGCCGCAGCGGGCGGCCATCATCTCCTGCTGAGCGGGCCGCCCGGAGCGGGGAAGACGATGCTCGCCCGACGGCTGCCAGGTCTCCTTCCCCCGCTTTTGGTCGAAGCGGCGGTCGAGGTGCTACGGATCCATTCAGCTGCTGGTGTCACCATTCGGGGCGCCTCGCTACCCACCACGCCACCTTTCCGCGCTCCGCACCACATGGCGTCCTCGGTTGCGCTTCTCGGTGGAGGTTCTCAGACGATGCGCCCGGGTGAGCTCTCCTGCGCCCATCACGGCGTCCTGTTCCTCGATGAGATGGGTGAATTCCCGGCGGCTGTTCTCGATGCGCTCCGTCAGCCGTTGGAGGAAGGAATCGTCCGGGTCGAACGGGCGAAGGCGAGTGTCGTCTTCCCCGCCCACTTCCTGCTCGTGGGTGCAACCAATCCATGCCCGTGCGGCTGGGCCGTCGCCGAAGGCGAATCGCCGCCGCCGGGGGTCGTGTCCCCGCCGTGCCGCTGTTCGCCGGCGCAGCGAAGTCGATATGCGCGCAGACTGTCCGGTCCGCTGTTGGACCGCTTCGATCTTCGGGTCACCATGCACCGTCCTGATGTAGAGGACCTCCTCGACTCGGGCGGTGAGGAGTCGACGGCGACCGTGGCGGCCCGCGTGTATGCCGCACGCGTGTTGGCCGCAGCGCGTGGTGTCACCGTGAACGCCGACCTTCCGGCCAACCGGCTCGATGAGTGCACCGCGCTATCCCGCGGGGCGCGGTCACTTGTGGAGAGCCAGCTGCGCCGGGGTGGCCTTACGGCCCGCGGCCTCGCCCGCGTCCGTCGGGTGTCGCGTACGCTCTCGGACCTCTGGAACGAAGATCCGGACGCGCCCCTCGGGGCAAAGGCGGTGAGCTTCGCGCTCGAGATGCGGCGCTCGCCGAGCTTCGACGCGGTGGCGGCGTGAACCCAGCCGATCCCGGCCGTGTCATTGTGCCAGCCGATCCCGGCCGTGTCATTGCGGATGCACCGGGCCGTATCGATGAGGCGGCGGCCGCGTTCCTTGTTCGGCTTCCCGGAGCGACCCGGCCGCGAATTGCGAGGCTCCTCTGTCGTTGGAGTCCTTCGGCTGCGGTCGGATTCCTAGCCGAAGGCAACCCGGTCGTGGCCGATGTGCTGCGCGGATGCCAGGGCATCGACGCTCTCCGTCGGTCATGGCAGCCGCGCTGTGCGTCAGCCAATCTCACCGCCGAGGCTGCCGCGCTTGAAGCGGCGCGTGTCGGGGTTTGGTGGGTTGGTCAGGCCCGTTGGGGTGCGGCCTTCACGGATGATCCGGAACCGCCTGCGGTGCTGTTCTTTCGTGGAACCCTCGGCGTCGTCGATCTTCCTCGCGTCGCCATCGTGGGCACTCGGCACGCAACCTCGCAGGGCCGAGAGATGGCAAGGCTACTGGGTCGGCAACTGGCCGACGCCGGTGTCGCGGTTGTATCCGGGCTCGCTCTGGGGATCGACGCAGCGGCCCACGACGGCGCAATCGGGTCGGGCCGCTGCGGCGGAAATGGCCGGCCCATCGGCGTTGTCGGCTCCGGTCTCGACGTCATCTACCCCCGCCAGAATGCACGGCTGTGGTCCGAGGTCGCCGAGACCGGGCTATTGCTCTCGGAGTCGCCACTCGGCCGGGGGCCTACGCCGTCTGCTTTCCCCGAGCGCAACCGGATCATCGCGCAGCTGGGCACCGTCCTCGTCGTCGTCGAATCGCATGCAAAGGGTGGTTCGCTCATCACCGTCGACCGGTCGCTGGAACGAGGTCGGCGAGTGCTTGCCGTGCCGGGGAGTCCGCTCAGTCTGGCGTCCGGGGGCTCGAACAACCTGCTGCGCGGGTCGCACGACTCGCGTCTGGCGGTGCCCTGCCTCGGAGCGGATGACGTGTTGTCGTTGCTCGATCTCGATCGGACGAGCGCTTCGGTCTACTACGACCCCCGGCCCGAACCCACGATCGAAGGCACGGCGATTCTGGCGCTGATGGGTTGGGAATCGTGGTCTCTCGGCCGCCTCGTGCCCCGAAGCGGGCTCGGTGTCGCCGATGTCACGCTTGCGCTTGCCGAATTGGAGGCAGAGGGCTGGGTCGGGCGGTCGTCGGGACACTGGCACCGACTGGCGACTAGGCCGTGGTGAGCCTGGCGTCGGGCTGGGTGGTGAGCCTGGGGTCGGGTTGCGCGTTGGGTTGCGCGTTGGGTTGCGCGTTGGTCGGAGCGTTTAGCCCTCCTCACCTGGCGCGGCTGGCCCTATGGGTGCGAGGAGGAAGGGTATGGTCGGGCTGTGGCCTGGCCCGTGGACGAGTTCGTGCAGTCGCTCACGGCCGAGTCGCCGAATACGGTTGCGGCCTATCGGTCCGACGTCGTCGCCTTCGTCGCCTGGGCGTTGCGTGGCGGACACGACGGACCCGCTTCCGTCGACCGCATCGTGCTGCGCCGGTACCTCGCCTTCCTGTCGACCAAGGGTCTCGCCCGGCGCACCATGGCCCGCAAGGTCGCTTCGTTGAGGCGGCTGTTCGGGTACCTGGCACGGCGAGGCGTGATACCGCTCGACCCCACGATCCGCCTGCAGGTGCCGGCGGGCACGGCGCGCCTGCCACGGGTCCTTTCAGAAGGCGAACTCGACGCGCTCCTCGACGGTCCATCCGTCTGGGATGGTGCCGTCGCCGACGGGAGCACCGATGCGCGATCCCGAACCCAGGATCGTCGCGACAGCATCGTGGTCGAGCTGTTGTACGGGAGCGGTCTCCGGGTGAGCGAGCTCTGTTCAGTCGCACCGTCCGACATCGATCTCCGCCAGCGGATGATCCGGGTGCTCGGAAAGGGAAGCAAAGAGCGGATCGTGCCGCTGAGCGAACCATCTGTCGCTCTCCTCCGAGCCTGGCTCGGCGGCGAACGGACTGCGTATCTGCGCGAGCACGCACTCGAGGATGGGCACGGCCGTCTGTTCTCGAACAACCGTGGGCGGGCGCTCACTCCCCGCGATGTGCGCCGTATCATCGACCGGCGTTCCATTGCCCCCACGCATCCGCACGCGCTCCGCCATACCTTCGCCACCCACCTGCTCGACGGCGGCGCAGATCTGCGGGTCGTACAGGAACTGCTCGGGCACGCCGACCTTGCGACCACACAGCACTACACGCATGTGAGCAAGGATCGGCTCCGGTCGATCTATGCAAAGACGCACCCGCGAGCGTGAGGGTGCGCCCCGACCGGTGAGTCGTCGCATATGGTGAGTCCGTCTGTGGAGCCGTGTGCGCGACGGCGCGCGATTTCGGAGGGCGAAATCGAGCCCGTAGTTGCGCGCAATGCCGGTTCGCGCGCAATCATGAACGCGTCTGCGACACCAATCCACAATAAACGCCGCTACCCTTTGCCCATCGATGCCGACCGGAGAAGCTGACCTGTGACCGAGGAGTCCGAGGAGCAGCGTGCGCTCTCCCTGTTATGGCGGTCCTACAAGGACTCCGGATCGCTTGAGTCCCGCGACCGCCTCATCCTGCACTACTCAGCCCTCGTCAAGTACGTGGCCAGCCGTGTCTCGGTCGGTCTGCCGCAGAACGTCGAGCAGGCCGATCTGGTCAGCTACGGGATCTTTGGGCTGATCGACGCCATCGACAAGTTCGAAGTCGACCGCGGGATCAAGTTCGAGACGTATGCAATCCGACGGGTGCGCGGAGCCATCATCGACGAATTGCGTTCGATCGACTGGGTGCCGCGTTCGATCCGGGCGAAGGCCCGCGCCGTCGAGAACGCATTCGGCTCGCTCGAGTCCGACCTGGGTCGTGCCCCGACGGACGCCGAGATGGCCAAGGCGCTGGAGATGACCGAGACCGAGTTGCAGAACGTCTTCACGCAGGTCTCCTTCGTGGGTGTTGTCGCCCTCGACGACATGTTCACCCGAGGAGGCGAACGCGGCGAGTCGACGACCTTGGCCGAGACCATTGCCGACAAGGCCGAAGGTCCGAGCGGGCTGTACGAGGTCGAGGAGATGCGTCAGGCACTCGCGTCTGCGGTGAATCGCATGCCCGAGCGGGAGAAGGTCGTTCTGACGCTTTACTACTACGAGGGTCTCACGCTCGCGGAGATCGGCGAGGTCCTCGGGGTCACCGAGAGCCGCGTCTGCCAGATCCACACGCGCGCCGTGCTGCAACTTCGGGCCAAACTGGCCACCGCAAGCGCCTGACCGCCTGCGGTCCTTAGCGCAAGAATCCCCGGCTTCCCCCTGTCGGCTGTGCCAAACCCTCAGGGGGTTTTCCGATGCGTTTACGCCTCAGTGTTGCGCTGCTGTTTGTCGTCCTGTTGTCTGGTGTCGATCCCCTCTTCACACCGCCGGCGGCCGCACTCGCATCTACGCTCCCGCGTTCCGATGTGTCGTCGATCTCGCCGCGGAAGGTGGTCTACGCCTTCCCGGTCGACGGCGCGATCATCGACCCGTACCGTCCTCCGAGCAAACCCTACGGGCCCGGGAATCGCGGGGTGGTGCTGGCCACCACACCCGGCGCTCCGGTCGGCGCGCCTGCCGACGGGGTCGTCGTGTTCGCCGGCCAGGTCGGCGGGGATCTCTTTGTGGTGATCCTGCACGCCGATGGCGTCCGCACCACGCTTGGCTATCTGGCCACCGTCCTCGTAGCCGTCGGGCAACGTGTCCATGCCGGCCAGTGGGTCGGCCGAGCAAAGTCATCGGTCCACTTCGGCGCCAGGGCCGGGCCGGACTACATCGATCCACTGAGCCTGTTGGAACCCCAGATCCCGAAGGTATGGCTCATCCCGTCGCGGCACTGACCGGTGACCTCCCGGCCCCTGACCGGCCGGTTGCCATCCGCGTGTTCCCCGCGTTTCGCCCCGCACGCTGGCGTGTCGTCAGGTGCCGCGCAGGCCGCTATCGTTGCCGTGCCCTCGGAACAGTCCGCGGGCGACGTCGTTCGGAACACTCCGGTCGCGCCCTGTGCGCGCACCCGGTCGTCGTCGTTGCATCGGACAACCGGAGCTAGAGGAGCACACCATGGCCGCTGCTGGCCCTGTCGTCACCATGCGCCAACTTCTTGAGGCGGGCGTCCACTTCGGACACCAGACCCGCCGCTGGAACCCCAAGATGAAGCGATTCATCTTCGGTGAGCGCAACGGCATCTACATCATCGACCTGAACCAGACGCTGACCCGCGTCGAGTCGGCGTATACCTACGTCCGCGACCTCGTCGCCGGTGGCGGCACGATCCTGTTCGTGGGTACCAAGAAGCAGGCGCAGGATCCGATCTCGACGTACGCCGACCGCTGTGGGATGCCGTACATCAACGAGCGTTGGCTCGGCGGCATGCTCACCAACTTCTCCACGATCAGCGGGCGTGTGAAGAAGATGACGGAGTACGAGCGCATGAAGGTCGCCGGCGACTTCGAAGCCATGCCGAAGAAGGAAGCGCTCATCCTCGGTCGCGAGCTCATCAAGCTGCAGCGCAACCTCGGCGGCATCCGTGGCATGACGCGGCTGCCCGATGCCATCTTCGTGCTCGACACGAAGAAGGAGCACATCGCGGTCACTGAAGCCAGGAAGCTCGGTTTGCCCGTCGTCGCCGTGGTCGACACCAACTGCGACCCCGATGTCATCGACTACATAATCCCCGGCAACGACGATGCCATCCGCGCCGGGAATCTGCTCTGTCGCGTGATCGCCGACGCCGTAGAAGAGGGTCGCTTCATCAACGCCCGCCGCAACGGTGGCCGCTCGACGGTGCCGAACACGGCCGACGTCGCCCTCGACGCAGAGGCCGAAGCCAAGCGCTCCGAGCAGCAGTCCTTCGCCCGCAACCAGGCGGCCCAGGCCCAGCAAGAGCGAGAGGCGCGTCTACTTGCTTCAAAGGTCGAAGCCGCGGCGAAGGGCGATGAGGTCGCCGAGGCTGCGCCTGTCGAGGCTGCGCCTGTCGAGGCTTCTCCGGTGGACGCGTCCGCCGAAGCCTGACCGGACGACGGCCCATTCGGTGGGTCAACCCGATTCGCACCGCACGCGAAGAGGGACTCACCTGCCGCCGGTCGAGAGCGGCAGGTGCTCGGCGCGGGGACGCAAGTACGCACCGCCGAAGCAGTACAGAGCCGAACGAACGAGAACGAGAGCAGCGACACATGGCAATCACGGCAAAGGACATCCAGCGGCTTCGCGAGATCGCGGGAGTTGGGATGATGGACGCGAAGAAGGCCCTCGAGGCCTCCGACGGCGATTTCGAAGAGGCAAAGAAGTACCTTCGCGAGAAGGGCCTCGCGAAGATGGCGGAGCGGGCCGATCGGGACAACGCGCAAGGCGCAGTCGCGATCGGTGTAGCTGGCAACGCAAGCGCTATCGCGCAGGTGAAGTGCGAGACCGACTTCGTGGCCAAGTCACCGGACTTCAAGGCGCTTGTGCAGGCCATCGCCGACACGGTGGCGGCCGAGGGCGAAGCCGCCGTGAGCAAGCATCACGAGAAGCTCGACTCGCTCATCGTGTCGCTCAAGGAGAACCTCGAACTCGGCCGCATCGTGCGCTTCGAAGCCCCGCAGGGTTCGGTCATCGACACGTATCTGCACGTGCAGAGCGAGCGGGGCGTCAATGCCACCATGGTCGAGGTCGCGAACGGCGCGAAGGAGCTGGCGCACGATCTCGCCCTGCATGTCGCCTTCGCCCGTCCGCTGTACCTGACGCGTGACGAGGTTCCGGCCGACACGATCGCCCGCGAGCGAGCGACGCTCGAGGCCATCACCCGGAACGAAGGCAAGCCCGAGGCCGCGATCGGCAAGATCGTCGAAGGCCGCATGAACGGCTACTTCAAGGAGCGCTGCCTCATCGAACAGGAGTACGCGAAGGACAACAAGCAGACAATCAAAGGCATTGTCGGATCGGCCACGATCACCCGCTTCGCCCAGGTCGAGATCGGCTGATCCCGACGAAACCCGGTCTGACGGGCGTCGAGGGTCCTAAACGCCTTTGCGGCGTGGTCCCGGAAGTCGAGGAAGCGCGATGAACACGAGTGCGATGAACACGACCAAGTCACGCTGGCCCCGAGTCCTCCTCAAACTCTCGGGCGAAGCCTTCGCCGACCCGGAGACAGCGGGTTCGATCGACGGCGTGGTCGTCGCTCGCATCGCGCAGGAGATCGCCGATGCCCGCAGCGAACTCGATGTGGAGATCGCAATCGTCGTTGGCGGCGGCAACATCTGGCGAGGGGCAAAGGGTGCGAACTCGGGCATCGATCGGGCGACGGCCGACTACATGGGCATGCTCGCCACCGTGATGAACGCCCTCGCCCTCCAGGACGCGCTCGAGAAACGCGGACAGCAGTCGCGGGTGATGAGCGCGATCCACATGTCCGAGATCGCCGAGCCGTACATCCGGCGCCGAGCGCTCCGCCATCTGGAAAAGGGCCGGGTGGTGATCTTCGCGGCCGGCATCGGCCAGCCGTTCCTGACCACGGACACCCCCGCCGCTATGCGCGCTGCGGAGATCGATGCCAAAGCGGTACTGAAGGCGACGCATGGTGAGGTCGACGGTGTGTATACCGCAGACCCCAAGCTCGACCCCACGGCGACGAAGTTCGACACGATCAGCTATGCCGAAGTCCTCAAGCGGGGCCTGAAAGTTATGGACTCCACGGCCATCTCTTTCTGCATGGACAACGACCTTCCCATCGTGGTGTTCAACCTCATGGAGCACGGCAACATCCGCAAAGTCCTCATCGGGAACCCACCGATCGGTACGCTGGTCTCATGATCGATGATCTGCTGGCCGACGCCATGGAGAAGATGGCCAAAGCCACAGCCCATGTACAGGAAGAGTTTTCGGCCGTGCGCACAGGTCGAGCCACCCCTGCGCTGGTCGAGAAGCTGCGCGTGGAGTACTACGGCAGCGACACACCGCTGCAGCAGCTGGCCAGTTTCAGTGTGCCCGAGGCACGTGTGCTGATCATCCAGCCCTACGACCGGGCGTCGCTCAAGGCCATCGAAAAGGCGATCACCAACTCGGACCTCGGCGTGAACCCGAACAACGACGGTGTCATCATCCGCCTGAACTTTCCGCCGCTCACGCAGGAACGTCGCAAGGACTTCGTGAAGATCGTGAAGGCCAAGGCGGAGGACGGCAAGGTCGCCGTGCGCAACGTGCGACGTTCGGTGCGCTCTGCACTCGAGCGTTCGGAGAAGGACGGCGAGATCTCCTCCGACGAGCTGAAGCGGGCCGAGAAGGATCTCGACAAGGTGACCGAGGAGCACGTCTCGGAGATCGATCGGCACTTGCTCCTCAAAGAGCAGGAGTTGCTCGAGGTATGAGCGTGCGACCCCCCATCGACGGAGTGGCGACGAAGTCCGGCGATGCCGGTAATTCGCGCGTAGCCCGACCCCGCAAAGAAGGAGCAAGGTGGACGACGATCTGAGCCAGCCGCAGGCCGTGGAGGGCATCCGGATCACCGGAGCGCAGGAAGCCCTGCCGGCTGAGGCGAGTCGTCCATCGGGCGGCGACGATGGCGTTCCCCGAACGGGTCGAACCACGCGGCCGGCGGCGTCGTGGGACGACGAGGACGACGAGCCGTGGGACGACGAGTGGCTCGCGGCCGCAGGCGACATCGACCGCTCCACGACCGGTGCGCAGGATGACGAGCACGATGATGACGCGGGTGACGACGGTTCCTGGCCGTCAGTGGCCGACACCGATGGGCAGATCCGTCCTGACCGCAGTCCGGCACCCGCCTCAGGCTCGGAGCTGTCGGACCGCGCGGTGACAATCGGCAACGATGCGTCGCCTGATGACGCCCGGTCATGGTCGTCGTTCGCAGGGCAGGGGCCACGGTGGCGGAACAACGCCGACGACTGGGACGACGCTGACGGGGACGGTTCGCTGATCCACGATGACGACACCCGCGTCGGCGCGCTTGATCCCGACCGGTCAGACGAAAGTGATCTGTACACCTTCGACGACCTCCCGGCGAAGGACGTTGCGAAGCAGGCAGTCGGCGGCGAGAAGGTAGCTGCCCGTTCTGGTGGTCGTCGCGCCGTTCGGCGACGTAGCGATGCCGTCGCCGAGCCCGTCGCGCCTTCGGTTCGGGCCACCGGCAGCAGCGCCCGGCCCGGACAACGACGACCGACCGGCGGGGCCGGCAAGCCGGGCGGAACGGCTCGCCCCGGGGGTCGCAACGGCGGAGGATCGATGAACGGAAACGGCAGGGGCCGGGACTCCGGCCCCATCTCCATGGGGGCACGGGTCGGCACAGGTGTCGTGCTGCTCGGCGGTGCGCTTCTCGTGCTGATCTTCCTGAAGCGTCCGGGCGGCGTCATCCTGATCACACTGGCGCTCACGCTGGCCGTGCTCGAGCTGTTCACCGCCCTACGCCAGCGCGGGTTCCAGCCCGCCATCATCCCAGCCGCCGCCGGCGTGGCGCTGATGCCGTTTGTGGCCTACAACCGGGGAAGCGGGGGCCTGCTGATCACGCTGATCCTGGCCACGATGACGTGTCTGCTCTGGTACCTCGTCGGCGTCGTGCGTGACCGCCCAGCGGTCAACATGGCCGTCAGCGTGCTCGGCGTTCTGTACGTCGGCGTGCTCGGGTCTACAGGCGGCCTGATCCTGCAGCACCCGAAGGGCGTCACGATCCTGCTCGGCGCGGTGGTCGGCACGGTTGCCTATGACGTGTGCGGCTACTTCGTCGGTGCCAACGCCGGCAAGATCCCGCTCGCCCCGGAGATCAGTCCGAACAAGACGGTCGAGGGTCTCGTGTTCGGCATGATCGGGGCGATCCTCGTCTGCACCGCGGTGTTCGCCCGCTTCCGCCCCTTCCACCTGAAGGAGGCCGCCCTCCTCGGGCTCGTGGTCGCGGTGATGGCGCCGCTCGGCGATCTGTGCGAGTCGATGATCAAGCGCGACCTGGGCATCAAGGACATGGGTACGGTGCTTCCCGGCCATGGTGGGATCCTCGATCGCATCGACGCGATGTTGTTCGTCATGCCCGCCGTCTACTTCCTCGCGTTGAAGGTGCTGTGACCTTGGCGGGCGCGGCCCGCCGCCGTTCGTCCGAGCGCTGAACGGCCGCTCACCGGTTTGTCACATGGCCGTGCCAAGCTGCATCGGCCATGGGTGAGCTCGTCAGCGTCAGCGTCGTCGGATCGACCGGCTCGGTCGGCACGCAGACGCTCGACGTCATCCGGGCCGAGCCCGGCCGGTTCCGGGTCGAGTGCATCGGCGCGTTCCGCAACGTCGACCTGCTGGTCGCCCAAGCTGCGGAGTTCCGGCCCAGGGTGGTCGCGGTGGGTGATGATTCCCAGATCGCCGCCATCCGCGATCGGCTGCCACCGGGCACCGATCTCGTGGGCGGCCCGAGGGCCATGGCCGAGATCGCGAACGAGGCCGACGTCTGCGTGAACGGGGTCGTCGGCTTCGCTGGCCTGCCCGTCACGCTCGCGGCGTTGGCCGGCGGGCGGCGGTTGGCGCTGGCCAACAAGGAGTCGCTGATCACGGCCGGACCGATCGTGGCCCAGGTGAAGCGAACGCCCGGAGCGGAGATCGTGCCCGTCGATTCCGAGCACTGTGCCGTGCACCAGTGTCTGGCCTCGCACCGAACCGCACAGGCGCTGGGCGCCCCCGATCGACTGCGGCGGATCGTGCTGACGGCCAGTGGCGGACCGTTCCGGACCCGGGCGCACGAGGCTGGAGGCGGAGCGGCCGCTCGTGAAGCCCTGGCGCACGTCACGGTCGACGAAGCCCTCGCTCATCCCACCTGGAAAATGGGTCCGAAGATCACCATCGACTCCTCCACGCTGTTCAACAAGGGCCTCGAGGTGATCGAGGCGAAGGAGCTGTTCGACGTCGACGTCGACCGTATCGATGTCGTCGTGCAT
Organism: Acidimicrobiales bacterium; assembly: GCA_043734485.1. Taxonomy (GTDB): domain Bacteria; phylum Actinomycetota; class Acidimicrobiia; order Acidimicrobiales; family JANYDT01; genus JAYUDQ01. The sequence continues at coordinate 25,175 of JAYTFI010000220.1, forward strand.
CCGCAGTCGATCGTGCACTCCATGGTCGAGTTCACCGATGGCACCACGATCGCGCAGCTGTCCATGCCCGACATGCGCCTCCCGGTCGCCTATGCGCTTGCGTATCCCGATCGCACGGCCACAGCGTTCGGGGCGATGGACTGGTCGGCGGTCGGACGGCTCGATTTCGAGGCCCCCGACCGTGAGGCGTTTCCGTGCCTTGGCCTGGCCTACGAGGCCGCTCGGCGTGGTGGCGTAACACCCGCTTGGCTCAACGCGGCGAATGAGATCGCCGTCGCTGCCTTCCTCGCCGGCCGTCTGACGTGGGGAAACATCGCAAAGGTGATCGAAGGTTCACTTATGCAGTCAGATTCTGATAAACCACTCTCCGTGGGTGATGTGATCGAAGCCGACCGCAGGGCGCGCGTCTGTGCCACCCGATTGTGCGAGGAGCTGACCCGATGAGCAGGATGAATTTCGAGGCGCCGGAACCCGAAACGGATTCCCGGTCCGACACCGTGATCGATCTCCGGAGCGACGGGTCGACGGTCGCCGATCTGACCGCCGCCACCGCCGATCTGACCGCCGCCACCGCCGATCTGCCCGAGCCCCCCAAGCGCGTGAACCCGTTCGTGGCGTTGGCCGCCGTTGGCGCCCTGGCCGCCGTCGTTATCAGCGGCGGGAGCTACCGGGTGCTCCTGGTGGCCCTGTCCTTCGGCGCCATGATCCTTCTGCACGAGCTCGGCCACTTCGTCACCGCCCGGCTGACCGGCATGAAGGCGACCGAGTTCTTCGTCGGGTTCGGGCCCCGGGTGTGGTCCTTCAAGCGGGGTGGCACGGAGTACGGCATCAAGGCGCTGCCGCTCGGCGGTTACGTGAAGATCCTCGGGATGCACAACCTCGACAGGCTTGACGATCCAGCCGATGAGCCCCGCACCTACCGCCAGGCGACCTTCCCGCGGCGAGTGCTCGTGGCGAGCGCCGGCACGCTGATGCACATGCTGATCGCATTCGTCATCTTTGTGATCCTGTACTCCGGCACGGGCCGACTGATCGATACCGACAACATGCAGATCAAGGCCGTCTCGGCGACGGTCGGTTCGGTCGCCAGCCCGGCCTCGGCCGCCGGTCTGCAGAACGGTGATCGCATCTACACGGTGAACGGCTATCGCATCACGGGAACAGTCGGTTCGGACGGGCTCACCGACCTGCTGCGCGTCGTGCAGTCGAACCCCGGAACTCCCCTCGAGTTCGGCATCGTGCGCAACAAGTCCCTCATCAAGAAGACCATTGTTCCGGCCACCGTCATCCTCGCCAACGGGGCCACGGTCGGGCGCATCGGTGTCACCAGCGACACGTTCCAGGTCATCCGCGAACCGGTGGTCGACGGTGTCGGGCACTCGGTCAGCCAGATTTGGAAGGCGCTCCCACAGACCTTCTCGGCGCTCGGCGCCTTCTTCACGCCGAGGCACCTCAAGACCTACGGGCACAGTCTGGTCAACGCGGGCGGGCCGCAGGCGTCAACCGGCACTCAGGACCCGAATCGGTTCATGTCGCTTCCAGGAACCGTCAATGTCCTCGCCGATGCCAGCCGGGTCGACATCCGGTGGGCCTTGGAGCTGTTCGCCGTCATCAACGTGTTCGTCGGCGTCTTCAACATGCTGCCGGTGCTGCCCCTCGACGGTGGCCATGTGCTGATCGCCTTCTACGAGCGCCTCCGCAGCCGCAAGGGCCGTCGTTATCGGGTCGATGTGGCCAAGCTGATGCCCCTGACCTATGCCGTGGTCACGATCCTGATCGTCATCGGCATCTCATCGCTATACCTCGACATCCGCAATCCGCTGAAGCTGTTCTAAACGGCTCGGCGGGGGCCGCGTCTTGTTGGGCCAGGCGAGGCCTCGACGTGGAGCTTCGGGTACCGGCGGTGACGCAACAAACGGATGCGCGGCAGTATGGCAGCCATGCTGCGCACCTATCCCCGCCGCGAGACCCGGAAAATCATGGTCGGCAAGGTGCCCGTCGGGGGCGGATCGCCGATCACGGTCCAGTCGATGACCACTACCAAGACGGCCGATGTCGACGGCACGCTGGCCCAGATCTACGCCCTTGCGGCCAACGGCGCGGACATCGTGCGCTGCACGTGCAACGAAGTAGAGGCGGCTGAGGGTCTGGCCCGCATCGTGCCCCGATCCCCGGTGCCGATCGTGGCGGATATCCACTTCCAGTATCGCCTCGCGCTGGCTGCGCTCGAGGCCGGCGTCCAGTGCCTCCGACTGAACCCGGGCAACATCCGCAAGGCCGAGCACATCAAGGCCGTGGCCATGGAGGCCAAGGATCGCGGGGTGCCGATCCGCATCGGTGTCAACGGCGGCTCGCTCGACCCCGACATCGAGAAGCAGTACGGCCAGACTCCCGAGGGTCTCGTCGCCTCGGCCGTGCGCGAGCTGGCGCATTTCGCCGAGGTCGACTTCTACGATGTGAAGATCTCGGTGAAGGCGTCGAACCCGGCGCTCATGATCGAGTCGTACCGGCTGCTGGCCGATACGGTCGACTACCCGCTGCATCTCGGCGTCACCGAGGCCGGGCCGCTGCCGGGTGGACTGGTGAAGGCGACGGCTGGCATCGCCACTCTCCTGGCGGAGGGCATCGGCGACACGATCCGCTACTCGCTGACGGCGGACCCGGTCGAGGAGAGCCGCGCCGGGCGTCAGCTGCTCGAGTCGCTCGGCCTGCGAGAACGCGTTGGGCTGGATCTCATCGCGTGTCCGTCGTGCGGGCGGGCCGAGATCGATGTGATCCGGGTGGCCGAGGAAGCCCAGGAGGCGCTGCGCGACCTCAACGTGCCGATCCAGGTCGCGGTGATGGGCTGCGTCGTGAACGGACCGGGCGAAGCGGCTTCGGCCGACCTCGGCATCGCCGCCGGTCGCCATCGTGGGCACCTGTTCGTGAAGGGCAAGGTCGTGCGGGTGGTGCCGGAGAACGAGATGGTGAGTGCCCTGGTAGCGATGGCGAAGGAGATCGCCGCATCCGGGGTGGAAGACGTGCTGGCCCACGCCGACGCCGGAGCGGCGGGTGAGGCCGAGAAGGATCGCCGATTGCTGCTCGGCGAGCAGGGTGACGACGCGAACCACAGTGAGGCCCGTGTGCAGATCATCAAGAAGACCGTTGCCGCTGCCGACTAGCACCCCACTAGCGCGGTCGAGGAATGAGCGAGTGGATCGGCGCGTGAAGCACCTGTGACCGAGAAGACGGATTGGAACCCGATTCTGCGGGTCGAGTTCGCCAAGCCCTACTGGGCGCCGTTGCAGTCGTTCGTCGCCGAGGAGCGATCGAAGGTTGCGGTGTACCCGCCGAAGGACGAGGTGTTCGCTGCGCTCCACCTCACACCGTTCGCCGATACAAAGGTGCTCATCCTCGGCCAGGACCCATACCACGGCCCGGGCCAGGCGCATGGGTTGTGCTTCTCCGTGCGTCCCGGCGTGCCCTCGCCGCCGTCGCTTGTGAACATCTTCAAGGAGCTCCACGACGACCTCGGCCTGCCCATCCCGACGCACGGCAACCTCGACCGCTGGACCCGCCAGGGTGTGCTGCTGCTGAACACGACCCTCACGGTTCGGGCCCATGCGGCCGCGTCGCATCAGGGGAAGGGCTGGGAGACGTTCACCGACGCAGTGATCGATGCCGTGGCGGCCAAGGCGGAGCGGGTCGTGTTCATCCTGTGGGGGGCTTCGGCCCGCAAGAAGAAACCACGAATACAGTCGGTCGGCGAGGACCGGCATGTGGTGATCGAGTCGGCCCATCCTTCGCCGCTCTCCGCGCACAACGGGTTCTTCGGGAGCAGGCCGTTCTCCCGTGCCAATTCGGCGCTGGTCGAGGCGGGCCGCGGCCCGATCGACTGGTCGCTCGATGGCCGACCCGGTGGCGCGGTCTGATCGGGCAGGCCCCCGTGTCGGGTACGATTGCGACCCGCTTCTGAGAAGGAGTCCTGGTGGCGTGGGCGGTGCCCACGCCAGCGCTGTTTTCAGGGCCCGTTACTCCGTCGTGACCTGCAGAAACCGAATATCCGAGCCAAGCCGAGATGCGCCGAGGAGGTGCCACAAGATGACCAAGAGCACCACGTCCGCAACCGAATCCTCACTCCAGGACCTGCTTGCTCCGGTTCTCGCGGAGGCCAACCTCGAGCTGATCGACATCGTGTGCGCCGGCCTGGGCACAGCAGCGGCGGCAGTCGAGATCCGCGTCGACCACTCCCCGCAGCATCCGCTCGGCGGCCGGATCGATCTCGAAGGCGTGAGCGCGGCGACCCGCCTAATCGACGCCGCGCTCGAGGCCCACGACCCGATTGTGGGTGGGTACACACTCGAAGTGTCGAGCCCGGGTCTCGAACGGCCGCTGCGCACCCCTGACCACTTTCGCCGCTTCCTCAGCACGGTGGTCAGCGTTAAGACGGTCGCGTCAGCGGAAGGTGAGCGCCGGATCGAAGGCCGTCTCGATGACGCCGACGCCGACGCCGACGGTGGCATCACCGTCGCCGGCCGCGCCATTGCCTACGCCGACATCGAACGGGCTCGCACGGTCTTCGTCTGGGGCCCGCAGCCGAAGCCCGGTACCGGCAGCAAGCCGGGCAAGGTCGCCAACTCAGCCAACTCAGCCAAGAACGCGGCCACCACAGCGTTGCCCGCAACTTCGCAGCACCCCCACAAGCAGGCGGCCTCGCAGCACCCCCAAACGCAACAGGTCGCCGATCACCGCCCAGGAGGCACACGATGAAACTGCTCCAACAGGACTTCATGGAAGCGCTCGAGGTCATAGAGCGCGAGCGCGGGGTGCCGAAGGAGCAGCTCCTGGACGCGTTGGCGAACGCGCTCGTCACCGCCTACAAGCGCCAGCCCCGTGCCGCCGAAGAAGCAGTCGTCTCCATCGACCCCGACACGGGCGAGATATGGGTCTACGCGCAGGAGCTCGACGAGGACGGCAATGTCGTGCGGGAGTGGGACGACACGCCGAAGGACTTCGGCCGCATCGCCGCACAGACGGCCAAGCAGGTCATCCAGCAGCGGATTCGTGAAGTCGAGCGGGAGATGAAATACGAGGAGTACTCGGGCCGCGAGGGCGGTCTCGTCACCGGCATCGTGCAGCAAGGCGACAACCGCTACACCCTGCTCGACCTCGGCCGCGTCGAGGCGCTGCTGCCCCAAGCCGAGCAGGTCCCCCACGAGCGTTATGAGCAGGGCTCTCGGCTGAAGGCGTACATCGTCGAGGTCCGCAAGACGAACAAGGGCCCGCAGATCGTCGTGTCGCGCACCCATCCGGGGCTTGTGAAGTGCCTATTTGAGCTCGAGGTTCCGGAGATCGCCGACGGCGTCGTCGAGATCAAGGCCATGTCGCGCGAGCCGGGCCATCGGACCAAGGTGGCGGTCTGGTCGAACGATCCCAACGTCGATGCGGCAGGTGCCTGCATCGGTGCCCGGGGCGCGCGCGTCCGTATGGTCGTGAACGAACTCCGTGGCGAGAAGATCGACATCGTCCCGTTCAGCCACGATCCCGCCGAGTTCGTCCGCGAGGCACTCGGGCCGGCGAAGATCAAAGAGGTCCGCATCGACGAGCACATGGGCGTCGCCACGGTCATCGTCCCCGATTTCCAGCTCTCGCTGGCCATCGGCAAGGAGGGCCAGAATGCCCGTCTCGCAGCCCGCCTCACCGGCTGGCGTGTCGACATCAAGGGCGAGACGCAGCTTGCAGAAGAAGAGGCTGCCGGCGAGGGTCAGGAGTACGCCGAGGGCGAATGGGTTCTCGATCCGACAACGGGAGAGCAGCTCTGGGTGCCGGCCGATGGTGGTGAGGCGATGTCGGCCGAAGACTGGTCGGCCGGTGCGGTCGCCGCTGGAGAGGCCGCAGCTGCGGTGCTCGACGAGGGTGGAAACGCGGTCGCGGCCACTGCGTCTACCGCGATCGCAGCCGCGGATGTCGTGGCTGCGGATGTCGCAGCTGCGGATGCGGATGCCCCGGCTGGCGAGGGTGACACAGGCACCACGAGCGCGCCGAGCTGAGCCGCCGGACGGTCGCCGAGAAGCCGACCGGCGCCGGCCCGTGGCGCACCTGCCTCGTGTGCCGGTCGGTTCGGAAACCCGATGCACTCGTGCGCGTCGTCCTGGTCGGGGACCGTCTCGAGGTGGGACGGTCGCTCCCCGGACGTGGTGCGTGGCTGTGTGTCGGTCCGACATGCACGCCCCGGCTGCACGAGAAGCCGCTCGCCCGGGCGCTGCGGGGCACCGTGACCACGGCTGCTCGGGAAGATCTTCAGCGCCGCTTGCCGTAGGTACAGGACGTTGGTTTTTCGGGTCGTCGGAAACGTGGGAGCATGTCAGGTCCCTGTCCGACCTCCCCCGAGGTGTGGCACATGCGCCTGCGCTGCCCTTTGGGTCGACGACGGCATTGGACACGATCCACCGCAACACGCACGAACCTGCACGGACAGTGCAGATGTCACCACAGAGGAATGGGCCGCTTGGCAGCAAAGAAGATCAGAGTGCACGAGCTCGCCAAAGAGCTCGGCATGACGAATCAGGAGACACTCGATCTCGCCTTGACCCTCGGCATCTTTGCGGGCAAGGCCAGTCACTCCTCCAGCATCGAGGACGCCCAAGCCGATCGCGTCCGTCGGAGGGCTGACGCCGACGGACTCCGTCGCGACGTCCAGCCAGAAGAGCCGGCCAAGCCGGTCAAGGGTGGCAAGAAGTCCGTTGCCGAGGCCGCGCCGCCAGTGGAGATTGCCATCCCGCCGGTCGTGGCGGAGCGCTCGCCGGAACCCCTCATTGCGCCCGCCAGTGGTAGGGCCGTCACGCCGACAACCGTCGAGGCGGTGTCGGCGACGGCACCGCTCGAGCAGGCGTCCGGTGTCCGGGTGGAGTCGTCCGAGCGTCCGGCGGCCGTGGAGTCCCCCACGGCGCCGGGGGTGAGCGCACCGTCGGTGGCGGCTGAGGCGACGTCCGGCCCTGCGGCTCCCGTCGCTCCATCGTCACCGGACCCGGTCGCACCGACGCCGTCCAGCCCGGTCGAGAACCGGCCGGCCGAAGGCGCTGCCCGTCCGTCCGCAGCTGAATCTGGCCCTATCGCCCCCGGCCCCCGTCCGCCCGCCTCGGGTGGTCCCGCTGGATCGCGCATCATCTCGTCCAGCAGTCGTCCCGGTAGCGCAACGGCGGGCAACCGTCCGGTTGCCTCGCCTCGTCCGTCGACGCCGCCGGTCGGTCCTGGTGCTCTGGCGCCTGCCGCTTCCTCCGCCGGTGCGCCTGCTTCGGTGATCCCTCGGCCGGCCGGTTCCGCTCCGCAAACCGGGGCGCCCACCAGTGGCGCACCCGCCAGTGGTGCACCCACCATTGGCGCACCCACCAGTGGCGCACCCGTCGGTGCACCGGGCGCTCCGCCCGCTCCCGGTGGCATGCGCTCGCTGACCGGCAAGTCGATCCCGCCGCCCCCGGGTATGCCCCGCAGCTTCTCCGGCAAGCCCATCCCACCGCCCCCCGGACCGCC
>JAYTFI010000221.1:0-1552 GCA_043734485.1 Acidimicrobiales bacterium
TTGCTGCGTTGTCGCGAAGGCTGCGAGAGTTTCGGGATGACTTCAGGATGCGGTGGAAGAGGTGGGGTTCATGCGTGACGTCCCCGAGGGTCTGTCCGCGTCCGGGATGATCGTGACGGGGGTTCGCCGCGAGCGGATGCCGGCAGCGTTCGAGCCCGTGGTGGAGGCGGCTCGCAGTCGTGTCCGACAGCGCGGCGTTGGTTCGCTCTATCTATACGGTTCGGTTGCGACCGGGGCGGCGCAGCCACCGACATCGGACGTCGACTTGCTCACCGTCGGTGTACCGGAGGGAGGCAGATGCGATCGGGCGTGAGCTGTCAGAGGTGTTCGCTGGCGCGTGTCGAGCTGTCGAGATTGGAACGGCCGAGCTTGACGACTATCTCGGCGACGACGATGAGGCGTACGGCAACCGCGTCTTCCTGCGTCACTATTGTCTCCATCTGGAGGGTCCGGACGGCCGCGCCGCGCTGCCGGACTTTCCGGGTGACGCACGAGCAGCGCGTGGTTTCAACGGAGATATCGCACGCCACGCGCAGCGTTGGGCTGAAGCGCTCGAGCGCGGCGACGATGCGGGTGTTCTGGGACGTCGAATCGGGCGGAAGACCTTGCTTGCTGTGGCCGGACTGGTCAGCGTTCACGACAACTGGTGGACGACCGACCGCGCAACCGCCGCGCGACGGTGGCCGCAGATCGAGCACTCCAGCGCCGATGATCTCGCGACGTTGTTGCGCTGGGCCGACGGCGAGGTTGTTTCGGCGGCGGCGGCGGTCCGCGACGCTCTCGAGGGGATCGTCGCTGCGACAACCGAATCTTTTGCACGCACAATCGGACTCTGGTCCTGACCGGCCGGGCGTTGGGAGCAATCGTCCGCAATCAGTTGTTCAGCACGAGCTTGAAGTAGGCGTTGCCATCGAAGTCCGGCTGGCGCTCGCAGCCAAGCCGTTCAGCGACGGCCATGGAGCGTTCATTGCGTTGATCGATCAACAGGGTCGCCACGGTGAAGTCGGTGTCCTCGTGGAGGTGATCGAAGAGCAGGCGGACCGCGACGGCGGCGAACCCGTACCCGCGATGCGCAGGGAACACGTTGTAGCCGATGTTCACCTCGCCCGGTTGTAGCCAGGTGCGGTCGATGTCGAAGTCCACCCAACCGACAACCTGACCGAAGACCTCGATGCAGAACGCCGGGTGAGGGTCGAGATCGCCTTCACCGAGGAACCGTTTGGACTCGATATCTCTGCCGGCGAGGAGACATGCAGCGTCGTCAGGGCGCGTGGCCCGAATCGAGACGGAGCCGTTCGTTCCGGCACGCTTTGTCACAGATGCGTCTTATCAAGGACCTACCACCGTCGCACACCGAATTCAGGGGAGAAGTGACTCGCCCCTGGAATCGGGACCGCCAGCGCACAGAACGAGGGAGCCGAATCACGTACCGCTGCTCCTCTACAACGCGCACATATCGCCTTTGTCGGTGATCCTGTCACTCATCTGCTGCAAGGTCGCCGACGGGGCTGTAAAGCGAATCTCCACCTACCTCTTCGAACCAGTCGGGCGG
>JAYTFI010000222.1:0-3676 GCA_043734485.1 Acidimicrobiales bacterium
AGCGCCCTCACGCTGCTCGCAGCATCGATGATCGCGCTTGCCCCGGCCCACCCCGCCCCCGCCGCCTCCGGAGCGATCAGCGACTATGCGGCCGAGGCCTTCTCCGACCCCTGGGACTACAGCAACCCCGAGGACCAGGTCCTCGCCGACGACGGCCCCGCCCGCTCGATGACCAACGCCTCGATCAGCGGAGGACAGCTCCATTTCGACATGGCCGGACAGGGCTACTTCCATCCGCTGTGGGGTGGCTACCCGGGTGCGTTGCCGATCGGGCGCGAAGGCGTCGCCCATCCGATCGACGCCTCCCGCTTCAACACGATCGCGTTCCGAATGAACGCCAGCAGCGAAGCCCCGGCCGGCGTGCGCTGGTACACGTGCCAGGAGATCTCCGATGCCTGCCAGGGCGGCTTCAACTTCTTCACCGTGCCGGGGTGGCACACCTACGCGTTCCCCCTCCAGGCCATCAACGAGCCGGCCCTCACCACGCCGTGGGCCGGCAACATCGTGTCCCTGCGCATCGCGCTATCGCCCGGGGCCCAGCAGCACTTCGACGTCGACTGGGTCCGCGTGATGCCTTCCGGCGTCGAGGCCAACGACGACTTCGGTCCTGTCCCGCAGGTCGACCAGCCCGACGTCACGGGCGGTGCCGACTACGCCTCAACCGCGCGGGCCGGCGACGCATGGGACTTCAACGAGGCCAGCGACTATCTGCGCGCAGACAATGTGGCGGGCGGCGTGTCGGGTGGACAGTTCGTCGGCCAGAACGCGGCCCCGGCGCTGAACGACCCGTCGGTCACGATGCGCCTCGGGCCGACCTTCAGCGGCGACCAGTTCCACCGGGTCACGGTCGGCTACACCTACGACGGCGGCTTCAACCTGCAGGACAAGGTCGGCGGCGGCATGAACGCCCGCCTCATCTGGCGCATCGCCGGCACCCCGCTCACCAAGACCGGCGCCGATCTCCAGAACTCCGACGACATCGTCACCTACCCGAATGCCCGGGAGTTCACCGTCGATCTGGCCTCGAACCCGTCAAGCGCAGTCACCGATCCAGACCAGAACGGACCGCGAGTGGGCTGGTCCGGACAGATGATCGAGATGCTGCGCATCGATCCGAACGAAGACCGCGGCGCCCGTAACTGGCGTCTCGACTACGTGAAGGTGGCCGACGACGACGCCGGGGCCAAGAGCTTCGACATCGTGTGGCACGACAACGCGTGGAAACCCGGCACCAAGGCCGACCTCTTCATCGACTCCGACGACAAGGGCTTCGACGGCACGCCGATCGCGACCGGGCTCGACGTCAGCCAGGGCCGCAACGTGTACACGTGGACACCGCCTGCGGGCACGACCGGACGCTGGTACGTCTACGCCGTCCACTCACACAACGGCCGCACCGGGCGGGCCTACAGCACCGGACCCGTGCGCATCGGCGGCATCACGGATCCAGCCGCCTACACGTTCGGGGCGATGGTCGGCGGGCCCTCCAGCCAGGCTGGGGCGGGCGGTCCTGCCACCACCGTGCCGAGCCGGCTCGCGCTCTCGTCCAAGGCCGGGCCGCTGGGCAAGTCTGCCGGCAAGCCCAGGACGAAGCCCACGACGAGGGCGACCGGGCTGAAGGCGCCGCTCGCCGCGGTTGTGGCTGCGCCGGCCAAGGCGCCCTGAGCTCAGCGTCGGCCATCAGGCGGACGGCGGTGCGATTCGCCGTAGTCTGAACGCGGATGGCGCATCCCCCTTTCACCGCGGTCGTCGTCACGGCGACGAAGAACCGCATGTCGGCACGCCGGGCGGTCGAGTCCCTTCTCAACCGCCACGGCGACGCGCACGTGCTCGTCGTTCTCATCGACGACCGCTTCGCCCTCGCCGCCCGCGCATTCGCAGCGTTTCCGGAGGTGGTCGTTCGTGGTCCCGCATGGCTCGCAACCGTCCTCGGGCCGGAGCTGCTGCGACTCGGCGTGATCCACGACGCGGACGCATTGGCTGCGGTGCTTCGACCCTTCGTGCTGCGTGCGCTGCTCGACGAACGCCACCCCGGCCCGCTCGTCTCCCTCCCGGCTGATGCCGAAGTGCTCGGACCCATCGATGCGCTCGTCGAGACCGAACCGGGCCAAATCCTTGCCGTGGTTCCGACGCGGCTGACCCCCCCACCCGCCGACGGGAAGCTTCCTGACGCCTTCGATCTCGCCATGACCGGTCGCTTCGATCAGGAGCTCTTCGCGATCACGACCGATGGGCGGCCGGTGCTCGACGACTGGTGCGCCCGGCTCACCCGTTCGCCGCATGTCGGACCGGACCGCATTCGCGCCGACCTGCACCCGTGGCTCGACGACGTCGCCGCGCTGGTCGATCCGCGGGTGGTGCGCGACCCCGGGATCGGCGCGTCCTTCCGCAATGCCGACGAACCAGGGCGATCCGTCGAACCGAAGATCGTGCGTTTCGAGGGCTTCGATCCGACGCGTCCATGGCTGCTGTCCGAGCGGACGATCGGGCTCCCCAGGGTCCTCCTCAGCGACCACCCGTGGCTAGCAGAGCTCTGCCGGGCACGGGCCGCTGCGCTTTTCGGGGTCGCAGCGGGCACAGGCTCAGGCTGGGACGTGCTCGCCAATGGCATCGTGCTCGACCCGGCGATGCGGCGTGCCTATCTCCAAGGTCTGCTGGACGCGACCGCGGACACGAACAGCCTGGAGCCACCGAACCCGTTCGAGCCGGGCGGGTCCGCCCCGTTCGTCCGCTGGCTCGGCGAAGCAACCGACGCGTTACGGCCCGCGAGCCGATACCTGCGCGCCCTGCACGAACTACGTCCCGACCTCCGGGCCCGCTTCGCCGACCCGGACGATGCCGGTCCCGACGGCCTCCGCGCCTGGGCCCGGATCAACGGCCGACAAGCGGGGATCCCGGCCGAGCTCGTTCCTGCGCCTGAGCAAGGACGGGCGATGGGCACGTCGCCATCGACACAGTGTCCGCCGAACGGGGTCAACGTCGTCGGCTTCCTCCAGGCGGAAATGGGCGTCGGTGAGGCGTCACGGCAGCTGCTTCGCGGCGTCGAGGCTTCCGGAGTGCCGTTCACGGCCATTGCCGACAGGGCGACACTGCACCGCCAGCACGCCGGGCTCGGCGCGGGTGCTGCGGCGACGACAGCGGCAGCGACGACAGCGGCAGCGACGACGACGGATCCGGTGCACCGGCTCAACGTGATCGCCCTGAACGCCGACGCGCTCATCGAGTTCTCGCGCGCCCGAGGGTCCGGCTTCTTCGCCGGCCGGCGCACGGTCGGACTGTGGTTCTGGGAGGTCGAGTGCTTCCCCGAGCGATTCGCCGAAGCCTTCGCATTGGTCGACGAGATCTGGGTGGCGACCGAGCATGTACGACGCGCGATTGCCGCGACGACGGACAAGCCGGTATTCGTGATCCCCCTGCCGCTTCCTGCCTTCCCGTCGGTCATACCCGACCCCGCAACACCGACGGACCCGACAACACCGACGGACCCGACAGCCCACTTCACCGTCACGTTCTGCTTCGACTATGCAAGCGTCGGCGAACGAAAGAACCCGGCCGGCGCGGTGGCCGCCTATCGGGCCGCGTTCCCCGCCGACGGCGAGCGCCTTCCCGACGGCCGTATTCCCCGCCTCGTCCTCAAATCGATCAACGCCGATCGCTACACCGTCGACCGCGAGCA
>JAYTFI010000223.1:0-4422 GCA_043734485.1 Acidimicrobiales bacterium
GCTGGGCTCACACCCGCTTGGCGATGAAATAGACGAGCAGAGCGACGAGCACGATCGGCCCGAGGACCAGCAACGCGAGGATCTTGCCGAGCAGGGCCACGACGAGGACGGAAGCAATCATGTGCCGTCGTCTACCCACGCGGCGCGATCTCGAAACCGTCCGCTCAGTCGCTGAGCGCCTCGTCGATACCCGTCGTCGCCATCGCCGACCACAAGTCGCCGACGAAGTGGGATAGCACGAGGAGATCGTGCACCTCGCCGTCGAGGCTGACGACGTGATCCTTCAGCAGACCCTCGGCCTCGAAACCAAGCGCGCTGAACATCGCGACGGTCGACTCCTGCTCGGCCACCACCTCAACGACGAGCTTGGTCATACCCATCTCCACCGACTCGACCACGGCATGGCGGGCCAGTGATCGGCCGACCCCCATGCGACGGTGGTCGGGTCCGACCACGAGCCGGATCTCGGCCACATGCCGGCTCCACGCGATGCCCGGCAACACGGCCAGGTATCCCGCAATCGCGCCGTCGACAAGTGCGATCGAGCGGTGCGGATCCACATCGGTGGTCCACGCCTCGATGACACCGGGCGCCGACACGTCCTCGCGGAAGAACGTGCGATCACCTTCGGGCACGGAGTCGAAGAATGCTCGGACGGCGAGCACGTCACCCGCCCCGATTCGCCGGACCTCCACCTGTGCGAGGCCTGAACTCATGCCGGATCGCTCTGCCGCTCGAGCCAGTCCGCGATCGCCGGCACGTTGCGCCGCAACGCGGAACGGCCGACGATCAGGCCGACATGACCGGCCGGGAGCCGCAGATCCTCGACCTCGAGGGAGCCGACCAGATGGGAAAGCGGACCGGTTGATGCAGGGGGCACGATGTGATCCTTCTCGCCGACGATGTTGAGGAACGGCACGGTGATGTCGGCCAGGTCGACGGTCCGGCCTTCGAGCGGGATCTTGCCCGTAGCGAGCAGATTCTGGCGCCCGAACAGGTCGGACACCTGGCGGAAGCAGTCGCCGGGGAACGGGATGTGGTCACGCGACCACTGCGTCATGATCTGGTGCGCAGACAAGAAGTCGTCGTTCCAGAGGTTCTGCCACAGGTTCACGTATCCGGTGATGTCACCCGTCGGCTGCAGGAAGCGGAACGAATTGAGCATCAGCTCGGGTGGCACGTTGCCGGTCGCGTCGATCAGATCGTCGGGCTCGATCCGACCGCCCCCCATCAGGCTCGTCATCGGGCCCATTTGCGTGAAGTCGATCGGCGTGGCCATCACCGCGAGGCTGCGAACCGGGTCGTCGGGATGGCCGGCGAGGTAGAGCAGCGAGAGCAGGCCTCCGAAGCAGTAGCCGAACAGGTTCAGTTCGTCGTGGCCGGTGATGTCGAGGACCTCGTCGACGATGCGCGGGAGGTAGTCATCGACGTAGGTCTCGAGCGTGTTGTGGGCCTCCAGCTCGTCCGGGATGCCCCAGTCGACAAGGAATACGTCGAAGCCGCGGTTCAGCATCGTCTCCACGAAGCTATTGCCGGGCGCGAGGTCGAAGACGTAACTGCGCGACACCAGGCTGTGCACGAACAGCAGCGGCGGACCGAGTGTCCGACGCTCGCTCCGGTAACGCCACAGCTCGACCTTCTCGGACCGCCACACCACGTCCTTGGGCGTCGTAGCCATCACCGGGCGGCCGACGCCGGCAAGGTGCTTCAGGCCGTTGCGGGCCCGCAGGACGTTGCGTTCGGCGTCACGTCTTACGCGGGCGAGGAGCTCGTTTGGGGCGAGTGCTTGTGGCATGGGTGGTCACCTCCCCCGAGATGCGGTCCGTTCCGGCGTCCGCGTGCGCCTCGATCTGCGACGACAGCGAGCGCACCTGCGCCTTGAGCTGGCCGATCTCGTTGAGGAGGCGGGTGACGTCGGTGCCGGCGGGGAGGTTGAACAGGTGGAGGACCCGTCGCGTGTTGCGGGCCGCCTGCTTCGCGATGCGACGCTGCATCTGCGCAGCCAACCCCGTGGCGACGGCGAACTGCTCGCTGCGAATGATCGAGTCGAGGCGAGGAGTGACCTCACGCTCGATCGAGTCGAACGTCTGGCGCCACTTCGGCGGCACCGACTTGCTGGATTCCGGCGATGCTCCTGCCATCCGGTGCGCTCCCGATCTCTTACGTCGCGGCCTCGGCATCTGCCGGCGGCTCCGGCGGAGCGTATGACATCCGACCGGACCCCGCCCACGCACGCTTCGGCTTGGACACCGGCCACGACTTTGGCCGCAGTCAGCCGCTCGTTACAGTCGGTAGGTGACTTCTTCCACCCGCGCCAGCATCGCCGGTGCCTTCGAGCATCCGCTGCGCCACATCCCCGACCGCACGCTCCCGCAGATCCACGCCGAGGTGGCCTTCGGCGCGCTCCGCGACGCCGGCCTCACGACGCGAGACGTCGATGCGTACTTCTGCGCCGGCGACGCGCCCGGCTTCGGCGCCCTCTCGATGGCGGACTACCTGGGCATAGCGCCCCGCTACACCGACACGACCGAGACAGGCGGTTCTTCGTACCTCGGGCACGTCGGGCATGCCGCGGCCGCCATTGCGGCCGGCAAGTGCCACGTGGCCCTCATCACGCTGGCCGGCAAACCCAGAACAGGGGGCGCCCAGCCCGGCGGCAGCGGCAACTTCTCCGACGCCCCCGAGTCCAACTTCGAGAACCACTGGGGCGGCTCCGTCGCCGGCTACTACGCGCTGGCCGCAGCCCGACATATGTACGAGTTCGGCACCACCAGCGCCCAACTCGCGGCGATCAAGGTGGCCGCGTCGAAGCACGCTTCGCACAACCCGAACGCGTTCCTGCAGACCGAGGTGACGGTCGAGGAGGTGCTCGCGTCACCGATGGTGGCCGACCCGTTGCACCGTCTCGACTGCTGCGTCATCACCGACGGCGGCGGTGCCATCGTCGTCGTGAGTCCCGAAGTCGCACGTACGCTTACGAAACCGGAACGGGCGGTCGCGGTGCTCGGGTCCGGTGAGGCGGTGAAGCACGCGGACAATGGCCGCATCGACCTCACCTACACCGGTGCCGTGTGGTCGGGGCCCAAGGCGTTCGGGGAGGCCGGACTCACACCGAAGGACATCCAATACGTGTCGATCTACGACAGCTTCACCATCACCGTGCTGCAGACGCTCGAAGACCTCGGCTTCTGCGAGAAGGGCAAGGGCGGCGGGTTCGTCGGGTCGGGTGCGCTCGAGGCACCGAACGGTGTGTTGCCGTTCAACACCGACGGCGGTGGCCTGTGCAACAACCATCCCGGGAATCGAGGGGGCATGACGAAGATCATCGAGGCCGTCCGCCAAGTGCGCGGTGAAGCGCATCCGGCGGTGCAGGTGCCGAACTGCGAGCTGGCCCTCGCCCACGGCACCGGCGGAAGCCTTGCCACCCGCTCGGGCGCCGCAACGCTCATCCTCGGGAGGGCGTGATGCTCCCCACGCGCCAGATCCACCCGAACCTCGAGAACGCCGAGTTCTGGGCCGGCACCGTCGAAGGCCGCTTCATCCTGCGCCGCTGTGACGACTGCGAAACCGTGATCTGGTACCCCCGCGCCCACTGCCCGGCCTGCATGTCGACGAACATCTCGTCCTTCGACAGCAGCGGCAACGGCATCGTCTACAGCTTCTCGATCACCCGCAAGGGCGGCGGCGCATGGCGCGACTCGGGCCCCTATGTCCTTGCCTACGTCGAGCTGGATGAAGGCCCACGCGTACTCACCAACATCGTGGGGTGCCCGGTCGACGACGTCTTCATCGGCCAGCCCGTACGGGTCGTGTTCGAAGAGCCGATCGAAGGCACGGCGGTCTACCGCTTCACGCCTAGCTTGCCCACTACGGAGGAACACCCATGAGCCTTGCCATCGCTGTCGACCACGTCTCGTTCATGGCCGACGATCTGGACGAATCGATGAAGTTCTACGTCGACCTGCTCGGCTGTGAGCCCGTTCCAAGGCCCGACTTCGGCTTCCGCGGCGCATGGCTGCAGCTCGGCGCGGCGCAGGTACATCTCCTCGAACGCAACCGACCTGGCCCCCACGACGGCAAGGGTCCGAGCGGCTTCGCCAATCACGTCGCGTTCAGCGTGGGCGACTACGACGCGACGCTGACGCAGCTCCGGGCCGTCGGCCTGGAGGTCCGGGAGGGTGGGAACGGGATTCGCCAGATGTTCGTGCACGACCCGGCCGGTAACGTGATCGAGCTCATCGAGCGGCGCATCGACGCTGCGCTGGCGTAGCACCGTACTGATTCGACGCAGAACAGGAATGGCTATCGCTCGGAGAATGGGCTCCGACGACGGCCATGAAGGCCACGATGGGCACGTTGCGGATAGCCATGACGGTGGGTACCTGCGGATAGCCATGACGGTCACTTTGGCGATGGCCACGA
>JAYTFI010000224.1:0-3576 GCA_043734485.1 Acidimicrobiales bacterium
CTCGCTGGCCCGGATCTGGCTCCACAACAGCAACGCAGCCGTGGGAACAATGGCGATCGAGACGTACCGAAGGATCTGGTCTGTCCCGACGCGAAGCTCAGAGCGGGCCAATCCGAATTGCCGCGCTTGGTGCGTCAAGGTGCGAGCGTATGCATGCACACCCACGGCGGTGGCCCGGACGGCGCCGGTACCGGCGACCACGAAACTGCCGGACAGCAGAAGAGCGCCGACCGGCTTCGCAACAGTGTCTGCCTCCCCCGTAAGTAGCGATTCGTCAACCTCAAGGCCGTCGGCACGCAGCACGACCGCGTCGACCGGTACCTGATCGCCACGTTCAACGAGAACGACGTCATCAAGCACAACGGCCTCAACCGCTATCTCTTGCTCGACACCGTCGCGGACCACTCGGACAACGGGCGTATCGACGAGGCGAAGGGTATCGAGCGTGCGACGGGCTCGGAGTTCCTGGGTGATGCCGACTGCGGCGTTGATCACGACCACCCAAATGAAGATCGAGTCTTTGAATGCCCCCACCGCGGTGATCGCCACGAACATCACGACCAACACCGCGTTGAACCGCGTGAACACATTGGCTCGAACAATTTGCCCGGTGGATCGCGTCGTAGAGGCTTCCGCAGTGTTGGTCTGCCCTGCACGGAGACGTTCTGCGACCGCATCAGCAGCGAGGCCCGAAAGAACGAGCGGGTTGTCACTCATCGACGCAGTCTGACCGAAGCCCGGATGCCACCCTGAAAAAGGAGCTGGGAACGAACTGGAATCTCGTCCCCTCGTTCGCCGCTGCCTACAGGCCACCTTCAGGCAGCAGGGTGCACCGTAGCCGAGGCTCGAACATCAAGCACCGCTCGGAGGAACGCCCTTCGAGCGGACCATAGAAAGGTCAATCCAATGCGACGAATCCTCCCTACCCTGGCCCTCGTGTCACTCAGCCTTCCCCTCGCCGTTGGGGCAGCTCAGGCGCAAACCACGCCATCCACAGCGGCGCCCAGCAGCAACAGCATCGCCGCGAAATCCGCGCTCACCAACAACATCAACCCGAGCAACCCGCTCTTCCAACGAACGGCCCGCTCGACCGAGCTGTCGGGCACCAACCCGTCGACCGTCACATCGGCGTGGTCGACAATCTCCAACGACGAGTCCTTCACGCAGTTCACCGAGCTCGTCAAAGCCGCCGGGCTCGAGACCATGTTCCAGCGCAGTGACAGTGCGTCGACCTACTTCGTGCCAACGAACGAGGCGTTCCGAGTACTCGACCCTCGCCAGCTCGCCCGCCTGAAAGAGCCCCGATTCAAGAACCAAGCCGCAACGATCGTGCGTCAACTCGTGGCCAAGGGCAGCGTCTCGCTCTCAGACATGACCCGCCGTCTACCAACCGGTCTCGCACCTACTCCGCCGAAAACCGCCCAGTACTGCGCAACGATCGGCGGGACCTTCATCAATGGCCTCAACATCGGTGGAACTCAGCAATGTTCAACCTTCACTTTGCCGACGCCCACCGTTGCGCCCGCCATCGAGTCGATCACGACCGATGCCGGCAATGACGTGCCGCTGCGGGTATATGTGATCCCAAGCGCGTCCACCGGCAACCACTTTCGTGTCTCGCTCGCGAACGGCGCTTACATCGAAACCGCCGACTATCCCGTCACAAATGGCGTGCTCCACAGCATCGACACGCTGCCAATCCCGACGCAACTCGGACGGTCCTTGGCCGATATTGTCGGACGCTAGTCGCACGTTGGGATCGCATATCCCATCCGAGAATCGAAAAAACATTCCGCCCAACGGCGTCAGAAGCGGCCGCTCCCTCGATCGGCCGCTTCTGACGTTCCGCTCCGTCAATCCATCTGTCCACCCGCGCTCAACCGGCGATGTGATATCGCGACCAGCGATCACGACGGCATCGAGCAATCCCGCAGGGCCAAGTACTGATCCGGAACCATCGGTTTTGTCTCCGGGTTGCTGCTGCGGAGATCGGAGGGGGACCATTTGCGGATGACACCCTCGTCGGGGCGCGACGTGACATGCCCACTCGATCGCGGACGGCAGGCGCTTCGGGTTACGGCGGTCGTTCCACGACATGCCGGGTTGCGTCGCCGTATGCAGGGATAGCGCTGGCCCAACGACGACCGGCGTCGGTAGCGGCACGGACAATCGACGAGAGGTCTGCGGCCATGGATCGAGCCTGTCCAGGAACGTCGAGGAGGTGGCGTAGATCAGCGACGAACATGACCGGGGCCGACGGTACTTCTACGCTCGGGCAGTTCGGGTGCAGAGGTCTGGACGGAGAGGTCGGAGGTGGACATTCTCCGACGTCGCGACGATCCGCGAACAGGTGATGGCCGACATCCACGGGCGACTTCGATGATTCTGTTCGATCTTTCTCATGAAGCCCAGAAGAACAGGTCGACTCTGGAACCATCTGCGAAACGAGAGTGAACTCGCTGTGTTGGAAGCCTCTGGTGCGTTCCGCACGGCTCGGTCATCGGTTCGGGATCGGTCGATCCCGTCCTTCATTGGCGGGGATCGACGACGATGGGATCGGGGGCGAAAGGGTTCCGCGAAATGGACACTGTCCGTGCGCGTAGGCCCGGCTTCGACAGCCAGACCATCAGGGTGGCTATCAGTCCGGCCGCGAGGTGCTGCCAGTCGGCGAGCTCATGCGACCGAACAACTCGTTCGAGAAGTAGAGCGGCCAGACCGGTCGCAGCCGCGCGTCGCAAGGTGGTGTGCCGCGTTGCGGCAAGCAGCGCCACGGCAACCCCAATCGTGCCTGACGATGAGCCACCATCACGGATGTGGATGACCGACGCAGTGATGGACCCGAAGACTTCCAGGATTCGCATCGTGAGGAATACGGCGACGGTGCTGAGTACATCGGTGGCGACGAACGTGACGACGGTTCGTCTCGTGCCGAAACGTTGCTCGGCAACCAGCAAGCACGCCAGCAGGACGAGGAGCGAGACGCCCAGGTCTGCGTCGGGTTGCACATACGGCGACGAGACCACCCGGAACCACTGAAACGGTTGAATGAGATCTTCCCACCGCAGGCCGAAGAGTTCGAGCAGCCGCTGCGAACGGGCGGTCGAGCCGCGGGCCCACCAGCCCCCTGCGGAGAGTGCGCCGACCACGAACATCGTGAATGGCACGCCATGGAGGCGACGTCGGAAGAATCGTGTGGGCCCCACAGCCGTCACCGTGCCTGCCGACGGTTGCGGCTACGGAAGATGCGGGCCAGGCCCCAGCCGGTGAGCGCGGCGAGCGCATGTTGCGCGTCGTAGAGGTGGTGCGTGAATACGAGCATCGTCGCGATCTCGACGGTGAGAACGAAGGCAACACACCGACGTACCGTGGGCTGCTCGATCCCCACGATCGTCGCGGCCGCCAGTGCGTGTACGCCCGATGACGTTCCGCCGTCGCGGGTCATGGCTGCGGTGAGCGCGGCGCTGCTCCCCATCGCCGCCAGCAGTCGTAGCGTGATCAGTACCGACACGGTGCTCACCCAATCGCCGATGAACAGCGTGATTGCTGTAAGTCGCGGTCCGAGCCGCCATTCGGCAA
>JAYTFI010000225.1:0-2781 GCA_043734485.1 Acidimicrobiales bacterium
GAACTGGGCTGCCGGCGGTGCCATCGCCGGGCTGGCCGGGGTGCTTGTCGTGCCGATCGTTGGCGTGTCGCCGATCGGGCTCACGATCCTCGTCGTCCCAGCGCTGTCCGCGGCGCTCATCGGTGGGTTCTCGTCCTTCACGTTGACGCTGCTCGGTGGGCTCCTGATCGGGGCCCTCGAGAGTGAGGCGACGTATTTCCAGGTGAAGAACAAGACGATCTTCGGTTTCATAAGCACCACGGGCTTCTCGACCGCAGTTCCCTTCGCCGTCATCATTGCCATCATGGTGGTGCGCGGCAAGGCGCTCCCGTTGCGCAGTCACATGGCCGACCGTCTTCCAAAACTGGGTACCGCCAGACCACGACCGTTCCTCATTGCGTCCGCTATCACCCTCAGCATCGTCTCGGTCTATGTGTTCACAAACAGCTGGACAGACTCGCTCACCACCTCGGCCATATTCGGAATCATCGTGCTTTCCCTGGTCGTCGTCACCGGCTACGCCGGGCAGCTCTCACTCGCACAGTTTGCACTCGCTGGCGTCGGCGCATTTGTCAGCAGCAGGATGGCGGATGTCTGGGGCATACCGTTCCCGCTGGCGATCGTGGCAGGAGTCGTACTGACAATACCGATCGGCATCCTGACGGCCCTGCCCGCCGTCAGGGCGCGTGGCGTGAACCTCGCCGTGGCGACGTTAGGTCTTTCGGTGGTAATCGCCTCCGTGCTCCTGTCGAACCCGAAGTACACCGGCGGCTCGACCACCGGCACTGTGGTCGACACCCCGAAGGTCATTGGAATCGACGTTGGGAGCATCAACCACCCTGAGCGCTACGCGATCGTCTCGATCGTCCTCTTCGTTCTCGCCGCCCTGATGGTGTCCAATCTCCGGAGGAGCGCAACCGGCCGACGACTGATTGCGGTACGTGACAACGAGCGGGCCGCGGCGAGCGTGGGCGTCAGCGTGATCGCCGTGAAGCTCTACGCGTTTGGGGTGAGCGCTGGCGTCGCTGCCCTCGGCGGCGGGCTGATCGCGTTTCGTTACCCCCACGTCCAATTCGATCAGTTCAACGTCTCCAATTCGATCCAGACCGTGCTGCAGGGCGTGATCGGCGGAATCGGCTTTATCGGGGGCGGTGTGCTCGGTGGCCTCAACACCGTCGGTGGCACGGCGCAGCAGCTCATCGGGCACATCTGGGACCTGGAAGGATGGTTCCTGTTCATCGCGGCCGGACTGCTCCTGGTGGTCGTGGCCACACACCCCGACGGGCTCTCAGCGAAGAACGTCGAGTTCTTCCACATGATCCGCGGGAAGCTGATCAAGCACCCGGCTCCGACGGCCGGCGCGTCGAGCGCCGTTGTCGAGCGGCCCACGCCGAAGCGGGTCACGCCGATCCTCCTCGAGATCGAGGACCTGACGGTCCGGTTCGGTACCGTGGTGGCGGTTGATGCACTCACCCTGCGAGTCGCCCCGGGCGAGGTGGTGGGGCTCATCGGCCCCAACGGGGCAGGCAAGACCACGCTCGTCGACGCGGCAACGGGGTTCATCCGGAACTACCGAGGGACGGTCCGGGTCGGGGGAGAGAGTGTCGATGGGCTGAATGTGCGTGGCCGCGCCCGAGTCGGCCTCACGCGATCATTCCAGTCGCTCGAGCTGTTCGACGATCTGACCGTGGGCGACAACCTCCGGGCAGCCTCGGAGGCGCACGGTCTCAAGGAATACCTGCTCGATCTCGTGCGACCCGGTCGATCAGTGTTGTCGGAAGCCGCCATAGCCGCCATTGACGAGTTCGAATTACACGATGTGCTCGACACGATGCCGGGCGACCTTCCGTACGCGAAGCGTCGCGCGGTGGCGATCGCGCGCGCTGTCGCGGCGTCGCCGTCCATCCTCTTCCTCGACGAACCGGCGGCAGGGCTCGACGACTGGGGCACCCGCGAGCTCGCGACCTTCGTTCGACGGTTGGCGGACGAGTGGGGCATGAGCATCCTGCTCATCGAGCACGATGTCGCGATGGTCATGTCGACCTGTGATCGCGTCGTGGCCATCAACTTCGGGCGGGAGCTCGCCACCGGCACGCCGGCCGAGGTGCGGGCGAACGAGGCGGTCATTACGTCCTACCTCGGCGTAGGCCGGGAGGGTGACGCGAACGATAGGGACGTGCCTGCGGAGGGCGACCGCAAGGTAGCGCTCGAGGGATCCGGGACCTTCTCGTGAGCGCTGTCCATGCGGCGGTGGACACGTCGGGCTCGGACGGTCATGGGGTTGCACTGCTGTCCGCGAGGGGTATGTCCGTCGGATACGGTCCGATTCCCGTCATTCGCGACCTCACCGTATCCTTGTTCGCTGGCGAGGTGGTGGCCCTGCTCGGACCGAACGGTGCCGGAAAAACGACCACGCTTCGGGGCCTGGCTGGCGAGCTCCCACTGACGAGCGGTCACGTGTCCTGGCTCGGTCGGGACACACACGAGGCCACGTACGTCCGGTGCCGCAACGGCTTGGGCGTCGTCCACGAGGAGCGGTCGGTGATCCGCGGACTCTCGGTCCACGACAACCTCCGACTGGCGCGGGGAAACGTCGAACGCGCGTACGACCTCTTCCCTGAGCTCACACGCCTCATGAAGCGCAAGGCCGGGCTGTTATCGGGAGGCGAGCAGCAGATCCTGACGCTGGCGAGAGCGTTGTCCCGTGACCCGAAGTGCCTGCTCGTCGATGAGCTGTCGCTCGGTCTCGCGCCGCTGATCACGGAACGGCTGCTCGCTGCGGTCAGCGAGGCGGCGAGCCGC
>JAYTFI010000226.1:0-2022 GCA_043734485.1 Acidimicrobiales bacterium
CGCTCACCCAATCCCTGCTGTCACTGGAGGCGCACCCATGACCGTCCACCACAACAACGACGACCTCTTCGACCGGTTCACCGCCCTCACGTTCGACGATGTAGTCGTGATCCCCGGCTATACCCAGGTTCTGCCGGCCGAGGTCGACACCGCGACCGTCTTCGCCCGCGACATCACGCTCGCCATCCCGCTGGTATCGGCCGCCATGGATCGCGTCACCGAGGCCCGCATGGCCATCGCCCTGGCCCGTGAAGGCGGCATCGGCGTGCTCCACCGCAACCTCGACATCGACGCGCAGGCCGCCGAGGTGCGCCGGGTGAAGCGCTCGCAGTCGGGCATGATCACCGACCCCGTCACGCTGCCACCGCACGCAACGATCGCCGACGCCGACGCGCTCATGGCCCGCTACCGCTTCTCCGGCGTGCCCATCACCGACGACGACGGACGACTCGTAGGCATACTTACCAATCGCGACATCCGCTTCATGGAGCCCGGCGACGAGTCGCGGCCGATCTCCGACTTCATGACGAGCGAGCGGCTCGTCACCGCTCCTATCGGCACCGACCTGCAGCAGGCGAAAGCCATCCTGCACCGGCACCGAATCGAGAAGCTCCCGCTCGTCGACAGCGACGGCAGACTCACCGGGCTCATCACGGTGAAAGACCTTGCGAAGCACCGCGAGCACCCGAACGCAAGCCTCGACTCGCGGGGGCGGCTGCGGGTGGCCGCCGCAGTCGGCGTGGGTCCCGAGGCGGAGAAGCGGGCTGATGCACTGGTGAACGCCGGTGTCGACGCCATCTCGATCGACACTGCGCACGGCCACAGCCTCGGCGTGGTGGAAACGGTCCGCGGCCTGCGGGCGGCGTTCCCCGACCTCGCGATCACGGCGGGAAACGTCGTCACCGAAGAGGGCGTGGAGGCACTCGTTGCGGCCGGCGCGGACGCCATCAAGGTTGGCGTCGGAGCAGGTTCGATCTGCACCACCCGGGTGGTCGCCGGTGCGGGCATGCCGCAGCTCTCCGCGGTCCATTTCGCCGCTATGGCGGGACGCCGCCTCGGCATCCCGATCATCGCCGATGGCGGCATCACGTTCTCGGGCGATCTCGTGAAGGCGATCGCGGCGGGCGGGTCGGCCGTGATGGTCGGTAGCCTGCTGGCCGGAACCGACGAGGCCCCAGGCGCGTTCGAACTGTTCGAAGGCCGGCGCTACAAGAGCTATAGGGGCATGGGCAGCATGGGCGCGATGGCCGACCGGCATGCGGCCGACCGCTACGGCAGCGGACAGACCCGCGGCGGCCTGACGCCAGAGCGCGGCGACGACACGGAAGACCGGCACAACACCGCCGGCAAGCTCGTGCCAGAAGGTATCGAGGGCCGGGTCGCCTATGCGGGCGCGCTGCATGACGTGGTGCACCAGCTCACCGGTGGCCTGCGGGCCGGGATGGGCTACGCCGGGGCGGCAAGCATCGCCGAGCTGCAGGGTGCACGTCTCATGCGGGTCACGAGCGCAGGCAGCCGTGAGAGCCATCCGCACGATGTGCAGATCACCAAGGAAGCGCCGAACTACCAGCGCTCGTAGCACCCGCCGCGGCTACGCCGTCCAGGCGCCGAGCGCCTTGTCGCAAGCACACACGAGGTGTGCCCGTACTTGAACGCCACCCGAGGCAACATCGATGTCGTCCTCGCCGTCGTCTGACGGCGGGTCGAGCCGAACATTGTTGGGTTGTGCCGCTCGCAGCGGCATTCGACGCCAATGTTTCGAGCCCGTGACATCAATCCGCCCCAATCGGTGGCTGCGCTCTCGTTCGCGTGGTCGGTCAGGCCGAAACCGCAGCCTCGACGACCGCGCCGAGGCGCACGAGCCGCTCCTCGTCGCCCGGCAGACCGAGTAGCTGCAGGCTCGCGGGCAGGTGCGCAGTCGCGGCGACACGCAGTTGCGGGGGCACGGGGATCGGCAGGGACAGCGAGGGCGTGCCGAGCAGGTTCCCCGGTCGGGTGTAGGCCGCTATCAGCGCAGCCGGG
>JAYTFI010000227.1:0-2870 GCA_043734485.1 Acidimicrobiales bacterium
CCCAGTTCGTCATAGCGGGCATGGACGACGCGCGCCCGGTCACCGAACGGCGCGAGTCGACCGCCGGCGACACCGACGGCGAGCAGGTCACGGTCGAGCCCCAGCAACTGCAGTCGGGGATACGTCTCGAGGATGCGTCGGGCATGTCCGGCGCCGCCCACGGTGGCATCGAGGACGAGACCGGGTGGCACCGGGGCCAACCACTCGATCACCTCATCGGCCATCACCGGCACGTGGGCGAATGCGCTGCGGGTCATCGCGCCTCCCGGGCCAGAGTTTCGGCCCGCGTGTCGGCCCGCTCCTCGACGGCGAGGTAGGCGACGTGTGTGGCCCGGTCCCAGATCTCCATGCGCGACGACGCACCGGCGATCGTGACCTCACGGACCAGCCCGGCCGTCAGCCGAAGCGGCTCGGGAATGGCGATGCGGAACTGCGCGTCCATCCTGCAGGCACCGGCATAGGCGGTGAAGCGGCGGAACTCCCGAGCGCCTTCTCGGCTCTCCTGCTCACGCGCCTTCTTCTGCTCGAGCTTCTCGCTGAACTCGGCTTCGGGCCAGACGGCTACTTCATTCTCGTCACCGAGGGCGAAGAAGAGCTTGCCGTCGAGGTCGTCGCGGAAGATGGCGGGGACGACGAGTCGTCCCTTCTCATCCAGCGAATGATCTACCCGACCGAGCAATGCCATGCTGAAAGCTGTCCTGACCGATCGACTCGAGCACCACCCCGAGAGAAAACGAGCAGCAGTAGCCAGATTCAGCCCCGATGCCGGAACCTCGGCCCACGACGGCCTTTGGCTCCATTTCCCTCCCCAACGCCCCAAAAGTTACCACTTTCCTCCCCAGATGCAAGGTTGAATCGGATTTTCTTGCGCCCTTCTCCCGCTCTGCCAACCTTGCCCCGCTCTGCCAACATCGACGCCATGGCCGACGCACCCGGAACACCTGCACCACCACCACCGACCGTCGTGGTGCGCCCCAGCCCCACCGCTCTCGCCGCGGCTGCCGCGTCATGGCTGGCTGCGGCCCTGCGAACAGCCATCGGTCGTCGGGGGACGGCCACCCTCGCCGTCAGCGGCGGCTCGACGCCGGGACTCCTGTTCGCGGCGCTGGCCGACGAAGACGTCGTCTGGGTATCCGTGCACGTACTGCAGGTCGACGAGCGGATCGCGCCCGACGGCGACCCGGACCGCAATCTCACCGAACTGCAGGCCACCCTTCTTGATCGGGTTCCGCTTCCCACCACCAACTTCCACGCCATGCCGGTCAGCGGTCTGCTCGGGGCACCTCCTCCCTCGGCCTCGACCTCCAACGCCGCCGCCGAGTACTCGGCGACCATCGACCGGCTCTGCGGCGGCGTGATCGACGTCGTACATCTCGGGCTCGGCGAGGACGGCCACACCGCGTCGCTCGTACCCGGCGACCCGGTCCTCGACGTGACCGACCGTGACGTGGCCATCACCGGCGAGTACAAGGGCCGCAGGCGGATGACGCTCACCTATCCTGTGTTGGATCGGGCCGGCGCCATCCTCTGGCTCGTCGCCGGGCCGGCGAAGGCATCCGTGGTGCCCAGGCTCGTCAGCCATGATGTGCAGGTCCCCGCGGGACGGGTCCGCAACGAGAACGCCATCGTGTTCGCCGACGCCGCCGCCGCGGCACAACTCGCAGACTGAAACGCATCGCCATGATCCGTGGCTGCTACCCCGGTTCGTTCAACCCGATGACCGTGGCGCACCTCGCCATCGCCGACGCGGCCCGTCGGCACTGCGAGCTCGACCGACTCGACCTTGTGCTGTCGGAGGTCACGCTGGGCAAGGAGGGCACAGACGCGCCGAGCGCCCGCAAGCGGGCCGATGCACTGGCCGGGCTGGTCGTGCAGCGACCATGGCTCCGAGTCCTCATCACCGAAGAGCGCCTCCTCGTCGACATCGCCGACGGCTATGACTGGCTCGTCCTCGGCGCGGACAAGTGGACTCAGGTCGCCGACCCGCGCTGGTACGGCGAGTCGGCCGAGGCCCGAGACGATGCCGTGGCCCGGCTGCCGCGGCTTGCAGTCGCAGCTCGCCCCGGGCACGCGGTCCCGGCCCACGCACTGCTGCTCGACCTCGGCGCCGATGCGGAATGGTACGCGCACGTATCGTCGACCGCGGCACGGGCAGGTCGCCACGAGTGGCGGGCGCCCGAAGCGGGCTGAGGCGGCTCGGGATGGGCGGAATCGGCTACGCGCCCGTCACCAGATAGCGGCCGGCACGGCGCATCTGGTGTCGGAACATCGCGTCGTAGTCGTGCACGAAGTTGTGAAGATGGCCGAACAGCTCGAAACTGACGGTCCCGAACAGTTGCGCCCACACGGCCAGGCCCTGGCAGAGCACGACATCCGGCACGCCGTCGGCGGCAAGCGCCCGCAGCGCGGCCAGATCGGCATGCACCGGCCGTGGCATCGGCTCCTCGGCCAATGCGATCGGGTGGCGGCTCCCGTGGAGTGACGTTGTAGTAGCCGTTGACCAAGAGTTCCCCGGTCGATGCCGGGTGAGCGCGGCGGATCGGCACGACCCTACGAGCGTCGATGTCACCAAAAGTAGGCGAACGCCGTTGACGCGCCGACTATCGCCACGAGACGTGGCGGAGTGTGACCATTCGATGTCCCGATCTGCCGCGCTCCGGGATCAACGACACAAGCATCGAGGCATCTGCAGAGACGTTCCCGTTTCGCAGGCCGCAAAGGCAACCTCGGCCTGGGTCGTGACGGATGCCGGGCGAGCGCGGCGGATCGGGACGCCAGGCGACCATCCGCGTGCGCCGTGCGTGACGATTCGAAGCCTGTGAGCACCCGATGGGTGCGGTGAGCGACAATCTGCTCCTTGCCGTCGTGCC
>JAYTFI010000228.1:0-1631 GCA_043734485.1 Acidimicrobiales bacterium
CCCGCTCGTCACCTTCGTCGATGTGCCGGGGTTCATGCCGGGCACCGACCAGGAGTACGGCGGCATCATCCGCCACGGCGCCAAGCTGCTCTACGCCTATTGCGAGGCGACCGTGCCCCGCATCAGCATCATCACCCGCAAGGCCTACGGGGGCGCGTACGTGGTCATGGACTCGAAGTCGATCGGCTCCGACCTGTGCTTTGCGTGGCCGTCGGCCGAGCTCGCGGTGATGGGGCCGCAGGGCGCCGTCGGGATCGTCTACAAACGCGAGCTCGACGCCGCGCCCGACCCGGCCGCCCGTCGTGCTGAGCTCGTCGACGACTACACCGAGCGTTTCGCCAACCCATACATCGCCGCCGAGCGCGGGTACGTCGATGACGTGATCGACCCAGCCGATACCCGCAAGATGCTGGTGCGCGGGCTGTCGCTGCTGCGAACGAAGAAGGAAGAGCTGCCGAAGCGCAAGCACGGGAACGTGCCGTTGTGAGCGACCACCTAGCGGTTTCGGTCGCCTCGGTGACACCGGTGCCGACGGATGAGGAGCTGGTGGCGATCGTGGCGGCGTTGGAACTCGCGTGGCCGCAGCCGATGATCGTGGCTGCTGCGACGGTGCCGACTGCCGCAGGGTCGTGGCGGTGGTCGGGCCGGTGGTGGGCGAAGAGCCCGATTCCGGCGTCGCGGCGGCGCCCGTAACGGGCCCACTGCGCGTCCACTGCGCGCCCACTGCGCGCCCGCAGGCGAACATCGTGGTCGAATGCCGCTCGGAGCGGCAGTCGACGACAACGTTCGGAAGACGCGATGCTTGGCCATGACTATGCGTGCGCTGCAGACCGTCGATCGGCATGTGAGCCCGGAAGCACTGGTGGCCATCCTCCGCGAGGACGGCGGCGTGATCGTCGCCGAGCTGGTCGACGCACCGACGATGGATCGGGTCCGCGACGAGCTGCTGCCGCATGTGCTGGCCACTCGATTCGGCAGTGATGAGTTCGGCGGCTTCAAGACACGGCGCACCGGATCTCTGCTGGCACGCTCGGAGTCTGTCCGTGCGCTCGCGTCCCATCCGACGGTGCTGCGCACCCTCGATGCCGTGCTCGGAGCGAATGCTGCGACTTACCAGCTGCACCTCACCCAGGTGATCGACATCGGGCCAGGGGAGACCGGGCAGGCGGTCCATCGGGACCAGTGGGCGTTCGACTTCTTCCCGTTCCCCAGGGGTTTCGAGGTCGAGTGTCACACGATGTGGGCGATGACCGACTTCACCGAGGTCAACGGGGCGACGCGGATCATCCCCGGCAGCAACCACTTCGAGGACAAGCTCCGCCTTCCTTACGAGGACACGGTGCCGGCGGAGATGGCGAAAGGGTCGGTGCTGCTCTATGTCGGCAGCGTCTACCACGGAGGTGGCGCAAACCGGTCGGCCGAACGGCGCATGGGCGTGAACATCGGCTACACGCTGAGCTGGCTACGACAGGAGGAGAACCAGTACCTGTCGTGTCCGCCGGACGTCGCCCGGACGTTCCCAGTCGAGCTCGCGAAGCTGATCGGCTATCAGCGCGGCGCGTATGCGCTCGGGTACTTCGGCGACACGCAGGATCCAATCGAGGCGCTGCATGGTGCGGGCTCGGCGGCAC
>JAYTFI010000229.1:0-6615 GCA_043734485.1 Acidimicrobiales bacterium
GATGACGCCCGAGTTCGGCGCCGCCAGCCAGCTCGAGAAGATCGACATGCTCGACTTCGCCGAGTTCGTCGCGATCAACAAGTTCGACCGCAAGGGCGCGGCCGATGCGCTGCGCGATGTTGCCAAGCAGGTGCAGCGCAACAAGGAAGCGTGGACCACCAAGACCGATCAGATGCCGGTCTTCGGCACGATGGCGAGCCGCTTCAACGACGACGGCGTGACGGCGCTGTACCAGGCCTTGCTGCCGCGCCTGGCGGGCCTGGGCCTGCCGGTGGTGGCGGGCAGCCTGCCGGTGGCCGCGACGCGCCACAGCACGCACCAGGTGCCCATCGTGCCCGGCGCACGGGCGCGCTACCTGGCCGACATCGCCGACACCGTGCGCGGCTACAAGGCCCGCGCGCGCGCCCAGGCGAAGCTGGCGCGCGAGGTGCAGCAACTGCGCGCCAGCGCCGCCATGCTCGTCATCGACAAGCCGGATCGCTCGCGCGCCGCCGAGGCGGTGGGCAACCTCGCCGAGCAGCGCGAAGCGCGGCAAGACGCGGGCGCACGGAAGCTGCTCGGCATGTGGCCCGACATGCGCAAAGCCTACGCCGGTGACGAGTACGTGGTGAAGATCCGCGACAAGGAACTGCGCACCGAACTGGTCTACACCTCGCTGTCGGGCAGCAAGATCCGCAAGGTCGCATTGCCCACATTCGAGGACCACGGCGAACTGCTGAAGTGGCTGATGCTCGACAACGTGCCCGGCAGCTTCCCCTACACCGCCGGCACGTTTGCGTTCAAGCGCGAGGGCGAAGACCCGACGCGCATGTTCGCCGGTGAGGGCGATGCGTTTCGCACCAACACGCGCTTCAAGCTGCTGAGTTCGGGCATGGCGGCGAAACGGCTTTCAACCGCGTTCGACTCGGTCACCTTGTACGGCAACGACCCGGCGGTGCGGCCCGACATCTACGGCAAGGTTGGCAACTCGGGCGTGTCCATCGCCACCCTCGACGACATGAAGGTGCTCTACGGCGGCTTCGACCTCTGCAACCCGTCGACGTCGGTATCCATGACGATCAACGGTCCTGCGCCCACGCTGCTGGCCATGTTCCTGAACACGGCCATCGACCAGCGACTGGCGACGCTCCAGTCGGAGAAGGGCCGGGACCTCACCGCCGACGAGACGGCCGAAGCACGGGCGTGGGTGCTGGCCAACGTGCGCGGCACCGTCCAAGCCGACATCCTCAAGGAGGATCAAGGGCAGAACACGTGCATCTTCTCGACCGAGTTCTCGCTCGGGATGATGGCCGACATACAGCAATGGTTTGTCGACAAGTCGGTGAAGAACTTCTATTCGGTCTCCATTTCGGGTTACCACATCGCCGAAGCGGGGGCCAATCCGATCAGCCAATTGGCCTTCACGCTGTCGAACGGGTTCACCTACGTCGAGGCCTATCTGGCCCGCGGCATGCATGTCGACGACTTTGCCCCGAACCTCTCGTTCTTCTTCTCGAACGGCATGGACCCCGAGTACACGGTCATGGGACGGGTGGCCCGGCGTATCTGGGCCATTGCCATGCGTGAGCGGTACGGTGCGAACGATCGCAGCCAACGGCTGAAGTACCACGTGCAGACATCGGGTCGCTCGCTGCACGCGCAGGAGATCGGATTCAACGATATTCGCACGACGCTGCAGGCGCTTTGCGCTGTCTACGACAACTGCAACAGCTTGCATACGAATGCCTACGACGAGGCGATCACGACACCGACCGAGGAATCAGTCCGTCGTGCACTCGCCATTCAGATGATCATCAACCGTGAATGGGGGGTCTCCATGAACGAGAACCCTCTGCAGGGGAGCTTCATCGTGGATGAGCTCACCGATCTCGTCGAGGAAGCGGTGCTGGCCGAGCTCGAGCGCATCAGCGAGCGCGGCGGTGTGCTGGGCGCGATGGAGACCGGCTACCAGCGCGGTCGCATTCAGGACGAGTCGATACTCTACGAGCACCGCAAGCACGACGGCTCGCTGCCCATCGTCGGCGTCAACACGTTCCTCGGGCCCGTAACCGGCGTGGTGCCGAAGACGATTGCGCTGGCCCGCTCCACCGACGACGAGAAGCGTGACCAGCTCGACCGGCTCCACGACTTCCAGGCCCGCCACGCGTCCGAGTCGACCGCCGCGCTGGAGCGACTCCGCGACGCGGCGCTGGCCGGCGAGAACCTGTTCGCGGTCCTGATGGCCGCGGTGCGGGTGTGCTCGCTGGGACAGATCACGAACGCACTGTTCGAAGTCGGCGGCCGGTACCGACGCAACGTCTGATCCCGCACGGCGACCGCGCCGGACCGCGGAGGCGCACCTCTCCTGGTCCACCTACAGTGCCGGACGTGGCTCCTGCGATCGATCTGGGTGGCGCGCCGACGCCGGCGAGATCTCTACTCCGCCGAGTCGCGTCGGGTTGGCCCGGATCGCCGCTCGTCTCGGATGCGCACCTGGCCATGGCCGTGCGCCACACGATCGTGCCGGTGGCCCGCAGGCTCTACCCGCTCCACATCGAAGGTGGTTCGAACGTTCCGGCCACGGGTCCTGTGATCATCGCGGCGAACCACATCTCGTTCTTCGACACGGTGGCGCTGATGCTCGGTGTACCGCGTCCGACGTCATTCGTGGGCAAGGCCGAGTACATGGACAAATGGGCCACCCGGCGTCTGTTCCCAGCACTCGGCCTCATCCCGATCGAGCGTGAGCAGGCCCGCCAGGCCATGGCCGCGCTCGACGTCGCGGCGAAGGTCCTCAAGGCCGGCAACGTGCTCGCCATCTACCCCGAGGGAACGCGGTCGCGTGACGGCTTCCTGCACAAGGGCCACACCGGTGTCGCCCAGCTGGCGCTCATGAGCGGCGCCCCGATAGTGCCGGTCGGCATCATCGGCAGCGATGAAGTGCAGCCGATCGGCTCGAACTTCCCCCGCCCATTCCGGCGCTGCACGATGCGCTTCGGCGAGCCGCTCCTTCCCGGGGACTACGGCGGCCCGGGCCGTCGGCGCCGGCACCAGCTCACGAGCGATCTCATGGAAGCCATCCGACGGCTCAGCGGCCGGCAGATATCCGAGGCCTGGGCGAGCGAGGAGCCGCCGCTGTTCCGGGGCGGATCCGAGAGCGTGTACCGAGTGGTGCCGACGATCGGTGAGGCCGCGAGCGGATGGGGCGGCGCGGCGCAGGTCGCGGTGGGCGACGTGTGCGGCAGCTGGGACGATGCCCGTGTCGGTGAGGTTCGCCGACTCTCGCTGCGAACGGAGCCGGATGGCAGTGTGCACTTCGTGACCGAGATGTCGGTCACGGTGAAGTTCAGACCGACGACACCTGTCGTCGGAACGACGGACAACTAGGGGGAATCCGTGGGGGACAGCGTCTATCAGGTGATCGAGCTGATCGGCTCAAGCAGCGATTCTTGGGAACTGGCGGCGCAGAACGCCGTCCGCGAGGCCTCGAAGTCGTATGAGGACCTACGGGTTGCCGAGGTGGTCGAGATGGATGTGCTCATCGAGAACGGGTCGGTGATCGCCTATCGGACCAAGCTGCGGCTGAGCTTCAAGGCCTCCGTCAAGGGCTGACCATCATCTCGCCATAGTGCTCATCGAGACACGAAGGGCAGATGCAGTGGCTGAAGCGGGCGTTGGGGTGATTCTCGACATACCGTACGACCGTCCTCCAGAAGCCCTCGTCGCTCCGGATGTTCTTGCAATGCATGCAGATCGGAATGAGGCCCGATAGGGCCTGCACCTCCTCCAACGACCGTTGGAGAAGGCGCGCTGCATGCCGGAGCTCGAGGAAATGGGAGACGGCTCGAGCGAGCGAGGCCAGAGCTTCGCGCTGATCGCTGGTGAGCCGCCGGGGCTTCGTGTCGATCACGCACAGCGCCCCGACATTGTGCCCACTGCTGGTACTGAGAGGCATTCCTGCATAGAACCGGATGCGAGGAGACCCCGTGACCATTTGAATCATTGGCGGGTCGTGTCCACAAAGGTGACGATCGAGATCGGTGTCTTGCAGACACCACTGGCACGCGGCGACACTACCCCGCGAGCCTGCGGAATGAACCGAACGTCCAGGAAAGGCGCGGGTTCAGACCTCGAACGGAACGAGCGGGATCAGCTCGCGAACCCGGACTGCGAGCGTCGGCTCATCAGGAGCCGTCACCGTGACGTGGCCGACCTTGCGGCCTGGACGGGGTGCCTTGCCGTAGACATGCAGATGCGCTCCGGTCACTTTGAGCACGGCCGTCGCGTCAGGCGTCCGGCCGACACAGTTCAGCATGGCCGTTGGCTCTCGTAGCGAGGAGTCGCCGAGCGGCAGTCCGCACACCGCCCGCACGTGCTGCTCGAACTGATTGGTCTGCGCTCCCTCGATGGTCCAATGGCCGCTGTTGTGGACTCGCGGCGCCATCTCGTTGGCAACGAGCGTCCCATCGGCCAGTTCGAACATCTCGATGGCGAGCACGCCGACGTACTCGAGCTTTTCAGCCACGAGTCGCGCCAGCATCTCGGCGGCGCGTTGCTGTTGCGGGCGCAATCGTGGAGCTGGTGCGGTGGTGCGCCGGAGGATGCCGTGCTGGTGCGCATTCTCGACAACCGGCCAGTACCCCACGTCCCCCGAAGTGCTACGTGCACAGATGATCGACAGTTCGCGTGTGAAGGGCACGAGTCCTTCGACGATCGGGTCCGGCATCTCGTCCAGCGCAGTCTTGAGTTCGGCCTTCGTCGATACGACCCGGTTGCCGCGTCCGTCGAAGCCGCCCCGCCTGGTCTTCACGATCGCTGGCACGCCGGTGACCTCGTCGTCGAAGGAGGCGGTCGCGATCCCTAGGCTGCGGAACAGTTGCTTCTCGCTCAGCCGGTCGGCCGCGGTAGCGATCGCGGCCGGACCAGGGTGGACGGGCACTCGCAAGGCCAGCCATTCGAGCGCGGAGATCGGGACTGCTTCCAGCTCGACCGTGACCACGGCGCACCGGTGCGCGAGCTGCTCCATCGCTTCGGGGTCGTCGTATCCGGCGCGGATGACCTCGGCCACCGGCCCGGCCGGCGGGTCGGCGGCGGGCTCGACGACGAGGCAGTCGATCCCGAGGGGCCGAGCTGCGAGTGCCAGCATCCGGGCCAGCTGACCGCCGCCGATGATCCCGAGTCGCATCATTCCTCGGATGGGCGCGGATCGGGATGGGCCAGCACATCGTCGGTCTGCCCGATCCGCCAGGCCCGCAGCCGCTCGCGCATGTCGGGTCGCGACCCAGAGACGATCGCCACCGCCAGGAGCGCGGCGTTCGCCGCGCCCGAGCCCCCGATGGCCAGTGTGCCGACCGGGATGCCGCGCGGCATCTGGACGATCGACAGCAGGGAGTCCATCCCGTTCAGCGCCTTCGACTGCACCGGGACACCGAGCACGGGTAGGAGCGTGTTGGCCGCCAGCATCCCCGGGAGGTGGGCCGCACCGCCGGCGCCGGCGATGATCACCTCGATGCCGCGCGACTCGGCCGACTTGGCGTAGTCGGTTAGCAGGGCCGGGGTCCGGTGCGCGGAGACGACACGCGCCTCGTACGGCACGCTGAGCTCGTCGAGGAGGCCTGCGGCGTTGGCCATGGTGTCCCAGTCGGAGCTCGAGCCCATCAGCAGGCCGATGATCGGAGGTCCGGCCGGGCCGTTGTCGGTGTCCACGGCCGGGCAGTCTCGCGCGAGCGCAGCATCTCGCCCGGATTCACCGAGAGCCCGGCCTAGTGTTTGGTCCATGGTTGCGACCACCCAGAACACCAGTGAGGAACCGCGCGGGCTGGGCGACCGGACGATGACCGACGCGCAGTACGCGGTGTGGGCCGCTGAGGTGAAGGCGCTGGCCAAGGCGCGCGGCGCCACGATCCTCGCCCACAACTACCAGGTGCCCGAGATCCAGGACGTCGGCGACCACGTCGGCGATTCGCTCTACCTCTCGCGGGTCGCAGCGGAGACGGATGCCACCGAGATCATCTTCTGCGGTGTCCACTTCATGGCCGAGACGGCGAAGATCCTGTCCCCGTCGAAGCGGGTGCTGCTTCCGGATCTCGGGGCCGGCTGTTCCCTGGCCGACACCATCACGGCGGATCAGCTGCGGGCATGGAAGGCCGAACATCCGGGCGCGGCGGTTGTCGCGTATGTCAACACGACTGCGGCGGTGAAGGCCGAGAGCGACATCTGCTGCACGTCGTCGAACGCAGCCGACGTGGTCCGTTCGATCCCGGACGATCAGGAGATCCTGTTCCTGCCGGACCAGTTCCTGGGTGCGCACGTGCAGCGTCAGACGGGCCGCACGAACATGCACATCTGGATGGGGGAGTGCCACGTGCACGCCGGCATCAGCCCGGCCGATGTGCGCCGGCAGGTGGCCGAGCATCCGAAGGCCGATGTGATGGTCCACCCCGAGTGTGGCTGCACCACCTCCGTGCTCTGGCTGGCCTCGGTCGGCGACCTGCCGAAGGAGCGCACCCATATCCTGTCCACCGGCGCCATGGTGAAGATGGCCGAGGCGACGACGGCCGACGAGGTGCTCGTGGCCACAGAGATCGGGATCATCCACCAGTTGAAGACCCTCAACCCGCGCACGAAGTTCATCCC
>JAYTFI010000230.1:0-7004 GCA_043734485.1 Acidimicrobiales bacterium
GACGCCGACGTGCGCGGCGTTCACGGCGTTGTCCCAGTCCAGCTCAGCGAGGATGTCCTTCTGAAGCTGGTGGTCATCGACGCGTGCCCCGGCTTCGGCGGTCTCGTTCGGGTCGGGCTGGATCTTGGTGGCTGCCATGTGCACATACCTTTCGTCAGGTGGTCCGGACCGGCTCGGAGATCCGAATCGGGGCCTCGGCCTGTGCTTCAGCATCCGCACTCCGCCGTCCGGCGACCAGGGGCGAAGGTCCTGGCCCGTTGGTGCCGAACGCCCATGGCAGGCTTTCTGCGCTCAACGATCGTAGGTGCACAGTCGATCCGTCGCGGAGGACCGCTTCACCCTCGTCGGTCGGCGACGGCAACACCGCGGCCTCGTTCGTCGTCTCGTCCATGCGGACCTACGGCCTTGCGGTGGTGGGGTTCAACGTCGCTCGTAGCGACCGGTGCGCTCCGTCAGGACGATACGGAACACGATCGCTGTGCGGCCGGGGATGTCGGCCCCGTGGGTAGGAAGGTCCGGTTGGGGGCCACCGTCATGCTGGGTCATGCGTGGCGCGAGGTGGCTCGCCGAGGCCGTCTCGCTGACGGAGGAGGCGCTGAAGCGATCGATCAGGAGCTGCATGGCCCCGATGGACGGCAGACCGTCCAGCTCCTCGAACTCGCCCCAGGCGATGACGCTGCGCCAGTTCTGGTTGTCCTCCAGTTGGTCCGTTTGAAAGCAGACATCGTGCGGGCTGTGGCGCAGCATGCGTAGCTTCATCCCTTCTGCGCTGTGCGCGTAGACGCTGGAACCGTCGTACACATACGTCAGAGGCACGACGTAGGTGCGACCCTCGTCGTGGACGCCGAGATGACCGACGAGACCGGCTCGCAGGGTGGCGTCGATTTCGGAATCCAAAAGTTTGCCCAGCATCGGTACTCCTTCGTGCTGCGAAGACGGAACTCGTTGATTGGTCTCAGCCGAGGAATAGGGGAACGGTGAGCTCCGGCCGGATCTCCCTGCGGTGGGGCATGGAGCGACTCTGGCCGAACCGGCCCACGTTTCGTAGAGTCGTTGGTCCTCTCGGTTCCGCGCCGTTCGGCACTACGTCGGCGCACGCGCGGGGCGCATGCTTGCATTTGGTCGCGGGTGCTCCCGCCTGCGGCTGCCAGGATCGCACACCCCTGATCAGGCCCATCCGGACCGACGCACACCGAAGGAACAACCATGGAAGTCCTGCTTGATGCAGAAGAGACCGAAGCGCTCCTCGACGTCCTGCGCACCTACGGCGAGGATCTCCGCATGGAGATCGTCGACACCGACAACGCCAGTTACAAGCGCCCGCTGAAACACCGCCGGGAGCTCATCGAGGCGATCACCGCGAAGCTGCACACGGCCACGGCCACGGCGTCGGTGACATCGACGGATGCCGGCGCAGCTTCAGCGGCCGGCACCGAACCCACGGCCGTGTCGCTGCGGATCATCGCCATCTGGTAAGGGACCGGATACGGGTCCTAGCGACTCCTAGCGACTCCTAGCGACTCCGAGCGACTCCTAGCGACTCCGAGCGACGCGGCCGGAGCGTCAGCGGTCCTGCGCGGCGAGCGCACCGGTCATATACGACCCGAGTTCGTTTGGTGTCGTGGTCGCAGGATCGAGTTCTGCGACCACCCGTCCGCCGAACATGACGAGCAGGCGATCGGACAGCCCGATGAGCTCATCGAGATCGGCCGAACTGAGCACGACGGCCATGCCGTTGGCCCGGGCCTCGCGCAGACGGTCCCACACGCTGGCCTGCGCGCCAACGTCGATGCCGAGCGTCGGATGCGCGGCGATCAGCAGGCGCGGAAGGGCCGACAGCTCGCGCCCGACGATGAGCTTCTGCTGGTTGCCGCCGGACAACGCCTGGGCGCTGACGTCGATGTCGGGCGTCTTCACGTCGAAGTCGCGCACGATGTCCTCGCTGTGGCCGCGCACCGCGTCAAGATCGACGAGCAGCCCGTCGGGACCCTCGACGTTGGCGTCCTCGGTCTGGTGGCCGAGCAGGACGTTCTCCCAGATCGGTGAGCCGAGCAGGAGGCCCTCTCGTTGCCGATCCCGCGGTATGTAACCCATCCCGTGCTCGCGGCGGTAGCGGGTGGACGCCCGAGTGATGTCGCGCAGCGTCCCGTCGATCAAGAACGACAGCGCGCCCTCATCGATCGGCAGCAGCCCCATCAGGGCCTCCATCAGCTCCTCCTGCCCATTGCCCTTCACGCCGGCGACGCCGACGATCTCGCCCTCGTGGACGTCGAAGCTGATCGACCGGCACGCCCAGCGGTCCGGTGTCGACGGGACGCGCACGCCGATGCCGACGGCCCGCAACGCGACCGCTTCGCGGACCGGCGCGCCGCTCGTCGCCGGTGAGGGCAACGTGCTGCCGACCATCATCTCGGCGATCTGACGGGCATCCACGTCGGCCGCGTCGACCGTGCGGACCATCCGCCCGGCCCGCAGGACGCTGATCGAGTCGGCTAGGGCCAGCACTTCGTTGAGCTTGTGGCTGATGAAGATGATCGTCACTCCGGTCGAGCGCAGCTGTCGGAGGTTGGCGAACAGCTGGTCGACCTCCTGCGGCACGAGAGCCGAGGTCGGTTCGTCGAGGATGAGGAGACGGGCACCGCGGTAGAGGGTCTTGATGATCTCGACCAGTTGGCGCTCACCGACCGAGAGCTCGCCGCACCGGCGGTGCGGATCGATCGGTGACCCATAGGACTCGCTCAGCTCGCGGATCCGGACCTCGGCGGCATGTGTGTCCAGGCGGTGCAGGTTGATATGGCCCCAGTGCGTCGTCGGCTCGGAACCGAGCACGATGTTCTCGAGCACGGTCAGGTTGTCGGCCAGCATCACGTGCTGGTGCACCATGCCGATGCCGGCCGCGATGGCGTCCGCCGTGCTGCGGAACTGCACCGGGGCCCCGTCGAGGAGGATGTCGCCGGCGTCCGGTGTCAGCAACCCGTAGAGGATGTTCATCAACGTGCTCTTGCCACAGCCGTTCTCGCCGACGATGGCGTGGATCTCGCCCTTGTGCACGCGGAGATCGATGGCGTCGTTGGCGACGACGCCCGGGAACAGCTTCGTGACCCCCCGGAGCTCGACGACGGGGATCTGTTCGGACGGCGGCATGGCTCAGGCGCGCACGACGACGACCGGCACCACCGCGTGGTCGAGCACGCTGTTGACGGTCGAACCGAGCAGGGCCGCCATCCCCGCACCCCGACCGTGGCTGCCGAGGACCAGAAGGTCGCCGTCGCGCACGGTGGCGAGCAGCACCTGGGCGGCGGTTCCCTCGGGGAGGACACCGGAGACGTTCGAACCGCAGCGATCGCGGGCAAGCTCGAGGGAGCGGTCGAGGACGCATGCCCCGTCGACTTGGGTGAGGTCGCGGGCCTGGGCGATATTCGTGCCGTCGGTCGAGTACGGGTACCCCCACGCGTGGACCAGCACCAGCTCGACGCCGTACAGGTCAGCTTCGTCGGTCGCCCACCGCACGGCCCGGTCGGAAGACGGTGACCCGTCGATGCCGACGACGATCCGGTCCGGGCGCCCCGTCGTTGCCTTCCCCCGCACCACGGCAACGGCGCAGGGACTGTGCCGCACGACGGCCCGCGGGGTGCTGCCAAGCAGGAACGCCGAGATGCCCTCGTGGCTGCTCGCTCCGAGGACCACCATGTCGTCGGCATCCACGCCATGGAGCAGAACCGACGACGCCGGCCCGGCCGACACCTCGGTCGTCACATGGAGCTCGGGATGCAGCGCCGTGACCCGTTGCGCCATCGCTAAGGCGTTCGCCTCGGCCGATTCGGCAACGAGCACCATCGCCTGGCCCGAAGGCCATCCCGGGGACAGCACACCCATCGACGCGACGTCGTAGCACGACACGATCCGCAGTCCCATCGTGCGCGTGACGGCCTCGTGCGCGGCCCACATCACCGCATCGGATGCGGTGTCGCTGCCGTCGTATCCCACAGTGATCTGATCGCTCATACGAAAAGATCATCTCCACGCGGAACGGCGGGCACCAGGGCCTTCAGACCCCAATGGCGACGACGAAAGTCGTCGCCGCGCAGTCCTGATGAACGGTCCTCGTCGCTCCCCGCGCGGACCGGAAGAGCGAACACGGCAACCTGCACGTTGACGGGCCAGCGGGTGGGCGTCTCCGCTAGCCAAGGGACGAGACTACGACGATGAGCAGTGAAACGGAAGCGTCCGATGTCGGTTTCGACGGTTGGCATGGCCTGACTGCAGGTGAGGTTGCGGCTCGACTCGGGTTGGATCCGCTCGTTGGTCTTGCGGTGTCGGGGGCCGCTACCCGTTTGGATGCCTACGGCCCGAACCGGTTGCCTCGAGGCCAGAAACGATCATCGTTTCGGGCGTTCATCGACCAGTTCCGCAGCTTCTTGGTGGTGGTCCTCGTCTGCGCCGCAGTGCTCGCCGCCATCGTCGGCGATGTCAAGGACGTCGTCGTCATCTGCGTGGTTGTTCTGTTCAACGCCGTGCTGGGGTTTGTACAGGAGCACCGAGCCGAATCGAGTCTGGCAGCACTGGAGCGGATGCTGGTCAACCGAGCCAGGGTGCGTCGCGGTGGTGTGATCATCGAGGTCAACGCCGAGGAGTTGGTGCCGGGTGACGTCGTGTTGGTCGACGCCGGCGACCGTGTGCCCGCTGACGGCCGATGGTTCGTGACGGTCGATCTGCAGGTTGATGAATCGGCGTTCACAGGCGAATCGCTGCCGGTCACCAAAGATGATGTGGCGATGCTCGACGA
Source organism: Acidimicrobiales bacterium (assembly GCA_043734485.1). Lineage (GTDB taxonomy): Bacteria > Actinomycetota > Acidimicrobiia > Acidimicrobiales > JANYDT01 > JAYUDQ01. The sequence goes on from JAYTFI010000230.1 coordinate 4,787, forward strand.
GGCCGCAACGTTGGCCGACCGGCGCTGCATGGGGTTCATGAACACGACCATCACCCGTGGCCGCGGCGAACTCGTTGTGACGGGCACGGGTGCCGGAACCGAGATCGGGCGGCTGGCGACGTTGCTCAACGCAGCCGAATCGCCACCCACCCCGCTGCAACGCGAGATCGGGCATCTCGGTCGCCGACTCACAGTGGTGGCCGCGCTCGCCGTCGCGCTGGTCGTAGTGCTCGACGTGATTCGCGGTGTCGCTGTCAAGGACATGTTGTTGAACGCAGTCGCGTTGGCGGTGGCCGCGATCCCCGAAGGACTGCCGGCGGTACTGACCGTGACCCTGGCCGTCGGCACCAGCCAGCTCGCCAAACGGCAGGCAATCGTCAAACGGCTGGCCTCGGTGGAAACCCTCGGCGCGACCACGGTGATCTGCAGCGACAAGACCGGCACCCTCACCGTCAATCAGATGACCGCTCGTCAGGTCCACGCCGGCGGCCGCTGGTTCTCGGTGAGCGGCGAAGGATACGCCACCAGCGGGGCCATTCGCCCCGACCAGAACGGCCATGCCGCCGACCTGGAACGCCTGTTGACAGTGTGCGCGTTGTGCAACGACGCCTCCGTCAGCGACGGCGGGGCGGTTGGTGATCCGACCGAAGCCGCATTGGTGGTTCTTGCGATCAAAGGCGGCGTTGAAGTGCTCAGCGAACGCGCTCGTCGGCCGAGGTTGAGCGAGGTGCCGTTCAATTCGTCGGCGAAGTACATGGCGACGTTCCACGATGCCGGTGACTTCATCGACATCTACGTCAAGGGCGCACCGGACGTACTACTGACCCACTGCGCCAGCACGGCAGCCGGCGATGGGACGTGCGCGCCGCTCGACCCCGCCGGACGCAACATGATCCTCACCACGAACGACGCGCTCGGCGAGCGCGGCTTGCGGGTCCTCGCAGTTGCGTCGCGTCGCATCGCCCACTCGGACTGGGACCCGAAGACAGACCCTCGCACCTCTATCCAACAGCTGTGTTTCGAAGGGCTCGTGGGTTTGGCGGACCCACCTCGCCCCGAAGCCCGGTTGGCGATCGAACGATGCCGGAGCGCCGGGATCGAGGTGAAGATGATCACCGGCGACCACGCCGCCACTGCGCGCACGATCGCCACCGAGCTGGGCATCACAGGCGAGGTGATCACCGGACGAGAACTCGATCAGCTCACCGCCGACGAGCTTGCAGATCGGATCGAACGTATCGGTGTCTTTGCGCGAGTTCGGCCCGAGCACAAAGTCGCCATCGTCGAAGCACTCCAAGACCTCAACCATGTGGTGGCCATGACCGGCGACGGAGTCAACGACGCCCCCGCCCTCAAACGAGCCGACATCGGCGTCGCGATGGGCATCACCGGCACCGAAGTGTCCAAAGAAGCAGCCACCATGGTGCTCACCGACGACAACTTCGCGACCATCGTGAACGCCGTCGAAGGAGGGCGCACGATCTACGACAACATCATCAAGTTCGTCACCTTCCAACTGTCCACCAATATCGGCGCCATCTTGACCATCGTTGCCGCGTCGTTGTTGGGCTGGCCAGGCGGTGGGCGAGCGTTCTTTGCGCCGATCGCCATCTTGTGGGTGAACATCATCATGGACGGCCCGCCCGCCATGGCGTTGGGTGTCGATCCTCCAGGGCCAGGGACGATGACTCGACCACCACGGCCACCGGACAGTCGGATCCTGACGATGCGGCGCCTGGCCCGTCTCTGTGGCTATGGCGCGATCATGACCGCCGGCACTCTCTCCGCGTACCGTCTCACCGTCGGGTCAGGGCCCGTCAGCGAGGCCGACACCACCCGCGGGACCATCGTCGCACTCACCGCGTTCGTCTTCTTCCAGCTGTTCAACCTCCAGAACGCCCGCTTTCCGGACCACTCCGCCCTCCGCCGTCATGCCTTTGCAAACTGGCGCCTATGGGTCGCGTCGGCAACCGTCCTTGGCCTCCAGATCGGCGCCGTGTCCTGGGATCGCATCCAAGTGCTGTTCACCGGGCGAAACGCAGCCGTCCAGCTAGGACTGGGGGACTGGGTTGTCGCGATTGCTGCGGCGACCCCGATCCTCATCGTCGAAGAACTTCGCAAGCGCCTGGGCGCGAGGAACCGACGTGCCTGACTTCTTCAGAGCGATCGCCGTCGACTTCACGGGACACTGACACCGGGGAACGACTCGAACCCCCAC
>JAYTFI010000231.1:0-6476 GCA_043734485.1 Acidimicrobiales bacterium
TCCAAGACGCTCGATGTCTACATCGGGTACTTGCGGCGCAAGGTCGAGGTCGATGCCGAACCGAAGCTCATCCACACGATCCGCGGCGTCGGCTACGTCATCCGCGAGCCGTGAACCTGCGGGGGAAGGTCGCACTTGCGACTGCGGCGGTCGGTGCGATCGTGGCGGTTGGCGGCGCGACCGGTGCGCTGGTTTCGACGCGTCAGCAGCTCGCGTCCCAGATCGATCAGACACTGCTGGCGAGCGCCCGCGATCCTGGCGGTAGGGCCGCCCGACCCCCGGCGCGGAACGCAGTGGGGGCCGGCGATCCTGACATCCTCGGCGCCATAAGGGCTGCAAGGAACGGTGCACGACGACCGGTTCCGGGCGATGCGCGGGCCGCGGACTGTGCCAGCCGGCGGGGTGCGGCCGACGCAGCCGTGCAGGTCCTCAAGCGCGATGGCACCGTCACGTCCTGCGGCAACGTGGCGACCCTGCCAATCGACGACGCAGATGTCGCCATCGCCAATGCGACCGTTGACAGCCCGCCCCGTCTGCGCACGGTAACGGTCGACGGCAGGGACTACCGCGTCGTCACCGCCCATATCCGGCCCGGCATCGCGCTCCAGATCGCCCGTGACCTCTCGGAGACCGACGCCGTCGTCGCTAGCCTCCGGGCGCGGCTCGCCGTGCTCGGTGCGCTGGCCATCGCCGTGGCCGCGGCCGGCGGATGGTTCGTCGCCCGTCGCATGGTCCGTCCGATCGAGGACCTACAGGACGCCACCGATCGGGTGGCGAGCACCGGGGACCTGAGCGCACCGGTGAAGGTGAAGGGCACCGACGAGATTGCCGGCCTGGCCACCAGCTTCAACTCGATGATACGCGCGCTTGCTACTTCGCAAGAGCAGCAGACCCGTCTGATCGCGGACGCCAGCCACGAGCTGCGGACGCCGCTCACGAGCCTGCGCACGAACGCCGAGCTGTTGCAGCGGGCCCGCAACCTGACACCCGAACAGCACAGCGAGGTCGTCGGCGCGGTCGTGTCTGAGGTCGACGAGCTCACTGCGCTGATGACGGAGCTGGTCGAGCTGGCCACCGATCCGACCGGCGTCGACGAAGCCGTGCAGGACGTCGACCTTGCCGAGGTGGTGGCCGATGTCGTAGAGCGGACGCGACGTCGCTCAGGCACCACGATCACGGTCGAGGAACGGAACCCGATCACGCTGCAGCTGCGGGCCCGCATGCTGGATCGCGCCGTGACCAACCTCCTCGAGAACGCGGTGAAATACGGTGCGAGCACAGGGTCGCAGACCGCCGACATCATGGTGACGGTCGACGGCGGCCGCGTCGAAGTGCGCGACCACGGACGGGGCATCGACGACGCCGACCTACCGCACGTGTTCAGCCGCTTCTACCGGTCCATCTCGGCCCGCTCGGCACCAGGTTCGGGCCTCGGTCTCGCCATCGTCGAACAGATCGTCAGCCGCCACGGCGGCCGCGTGTTCGCCTCCAACGCACCCGACGGAGGGGCGATCGTCGGGTTCGCGATCCCGGACACCGGCGAAGGTGTAGCCCGGCGGCGTGGAACTGGACCCGAGCCCCTCAGAACGCGGGCGAGAGCGGATCGAGCCCCAGCAGCACCCGACCGGCGTCGTCGATCGCATGGGGAGACGCCATGATGTGCTGGCCCACGATGTGCGCGTCACGGAAGGCGCGCGCGAGCGGATGGTCGCCGTCGCTCATTGCCGTTCCCGCCGCCTCATAGAGCATCGTGACGGCCTTGGCGCACGAGGCCGCGGCGTGCGAGCAGGCCAGCCGCACGAGGGCCTGCTGTCGCACGGTCGCCCGTTCACCGCGCTGGACCGTTTCCCAGAGATCACCGACCGCGTCTGTCACGAAGCCGCGCGCCCCGCCCAGGATCGCCTCGGCCTCGGCCACGGCCAACTGCGCTCGTGGACGTTCTCGCAACAGCGCACTGCTGAAGCGGGGCTTGCGCTCGTTGGCGAGGGCGACGAAGTGGTCGATGGCACCGCGGGCGATACCGGTGGCCACGCCGACCTTGTTGTACGCGAGGCGGCTGGTGAGTGGGATGCGGAACAGCGGGTTGGGGTTCCCCGGTCGCTCGGTCCGCGTGCGGGTGACGTGTGAGTCGGGCACGAACAGCTCATGCACACACACGTCATGGCTGCCCGTGCCACGAAGTCCGGTGCTGTTCCACGTCGTGAGCACCTCGTAGTCCGCTCGTGGCACGAGCACCTCGACCGCCTCCGCATCTGTGCCGTCCACGATGCACTGGCCCCAGAACCAGTCCGCCTGCTGACAGCCGCTGGCGAATGGCCACTGCCCGTTCACGACGTATCCGCCGTCAACGCGTAGGGCACGGACGACAGGATTCAACGCGCCGCAGATGACGACGCGGCGCTCTCCGCCGAACACCGCCTTCGCCGTCTCCGCCGGGATGTACGCTCCGCCGATCCCCGTCGTCTCGGCGCCGATCATCAGGACCCAGCCGGTTGCACCGTCAGCCTGCGCGATGGCTTCGATGATCGAGATTGTGGTCACCGGGTCGGCCTCCGCACCGCCGAGCGAGGCGGGCGCACACATCGCGTAGAGGCCGGCGTCGGCCATCGCCCGCACGACCTCGGGGTCGGGTCCAGCCGCCCGCTCGGCCGCTGCCGCACGGTCCCGTACGAGCGGTTGCAGCGCGCGGGCCTGCTCGACGAGGGGATGGGCGGCGCGCATGGGGCATTGTGCCCGCGCCCGTGCCGACGGACGTAGTCCGGACCGTACGCGCACCTTCAGGCAGCAGCTCCGCCGTGTGCCGTGCGCAACGAATGTCGTTCATCGTGCGCTCCGCCTATCGTCGCAGCCATGCCGATCACAGGTGACTACGAGCCGAACACGATGGAATGGGTCCGCAACCAGGTGGAGAAGTACGAGGCGTCGGGCGGGACCGATGGCGTGATGCTGAAGGGCATGCCCTGCGTGATCATCACGATGATGGGCGCCAAGAGCGGCAAGGTGCGCAAGATCGCGTTGATGCGGGTCGAGCACGAAGGCGTGTATGCGGCCGTCGCATCACTTGGCGGCGCGCCGAAGAACCCGGTTTGGTACAACAACTTCGTCGCTGGTCCGCACGTCGAGTTGCAGGACGGCACACAGAAGTGGGACATGGTCGCCCGCGAGATCACGGGCGATGAGAAGGCGACCTGGTGGGAACGCGGTGTTGCTGCTTACCCTCCGTACGCCGAGTACCAGGGCAAGACCGATCGCGAGATCCCGGTGTTCCTCCTGGAGCGCGCCGCCGGCTGAGGCGTACCGGGCAGGCTTCAGCCCGCCCCGCGCATGCCCTTCGCCAGCTCCGCGCACTCCGGGCAGACGGGGAAGCGCTGCGGATCACGGCTCGGCACCCACTTCTTGCCGCACAGGGCGACGACCGGGGTGCCTTGTATGCGGGCCTCGAGCACCATCGCCTCCGCGCTCTTGCGCCGGGCTCCGACGTAGTGGGCGAAGCGCTCGTGGTCGCCGTCGGTGTTCGACGGCGCGATCCGCTCGTCGACGTCGATGGCCTGTTCGGTGCGCACGTCCTGCTGGGTTTGCGTCATGGTCGCCATTCTGGCCCGAACCGCACGGCCGACGGCGTCAGGCTGCCTTGGGTGTCGTTAGACCCTCACGTAGTCTTGAGCGTGGTCGGCGTTCCCGGTGCGGCCGACGCCGGTGGGGTCGGATGGGTGATCCCGCAGGCGGTCCTCGCTGCGTCACGGGCGGCGCGCTCGGCGTCGGTCGGGGCGACGTGGGCCGGCCTTGTGCCGGTGGTGTTGCTTCCGGCCGCCGGTCGCGTCGGAAGAGTGATGCCCCTGGCCGCCAGGCACGCCTTCTGGGCGTCGGTCAACTGGATGTGGCCACCCGGGCCGCCGCGGCCGGGACCGCCGCGACCGCCATGGCCGTCTCCGTCGGGGCCGCCGAGGCCCTGCCCACCGGGTCGATCGCCGCCGTGTCGACCGGCCGGGAGCCCGCAGGCCGTCGCGGCAGCTTCACGTGCCGTGCGCTGCTCAGCCGTCAGCGGCGGCATCACGGGCTTCGCTGACGGCGTCGTCGTGGCTGTGCCGGCGAGGGTCGTGGCCGTCGTGCCATCCGGACCATGGCCCGGTCGATCTCCACGCATCGCCATGGTGAAGCCCTTTGCCGCCATGCACGCCTTGGCCGCGTCGAGCTGTGCCTGGGTGAGCGGGGTCCTGGCCGGTGCGTTGGCCGCCGCCGTGCTGGTAGTCGTCGTCTGGGCACTCGCGACCAGCACCGTCCCGAAGAGGGACAGGCCGACAACGCCAGTAGCGACGGCGAGTCGTGTGAACGGCGTGTGTGCGAAACGGGTAGGGAAGGACGGTTTCTGCATGGAGCTCCGTTGGGTTCGTGGGATCTTCGGCCAGGATGGGCCACGAATGTGAGGGCAACATCAATGGAAGGCAAGAATTGGCGAAGAGTGCGATCGTCGCCGACGACGAGCAGGCGATCACCGACCTCGTGTCGACGGTGCTGCGCTACGAGGGCTTCGACGTGGAGGTGGCGTCCACCGGTCGCGCGGCACTCGATTCCGTGCCCTCGTTCCGTCCCGACCGATCCGAAGATGCCGGCCACTCACCCGACCCGTTCGCACCCAACGCCGCCGAGGAGTCCGCCCTGGCCATTGGTCCGCGAGGCCATTGGAGAGATGCCTTCTCTGCGCGTCCCGAGTGGAGGCTGGATCGAAAGCGCTCCCAGGGCATCGACCCGCCCCGGCGATTCTTGGCTCTGGCGTTTCGACCCCGATCGGCAACGGGTAGTCGATCGCCATGAGCACAACTGGCAGCCAATCGTCCGCCGACCGACAGTCCGCCGCGCTGGCTGATCTCGAAGCCCGTTCGGATGCGATGCAGCACGAGATCGACGAGATGAAGCAGCGAGTCCATCCGCCGCGTGAAGCGACGTTCGCCGACCCCGAAGTCGACGACGCGGCCTTTCCCCTCGACGGCGCGCTCCCGAAGGAGGACGAGGTCCGCCGGGCCGAGCGTCTGCACGACGATCCTGCGCCGAGCACTACCAGGAGCTGACCGAGATCGGAGCCAATGAGACGGGCGAGGGGAGGTCCCGGGCGTGTGCATAAGCCTCTGAGCCGCACGTTCTCTACGATCGCGTCGTGGTCGCCCGCCTCGAACCCCTCCTCAGGTGATGCTCGAACCCCTCAGGTGATGAAAGCGTTTGGAAGCTGCGGCACGGCGTCCTTGCTACCGGGTGGTCAGAACACGTTCGTTGTTGGAGACATCGTGCTCAAGCCGGTACCGAACATCGACGAAGCGAACCCGCCGCGCTCCGGTCCGCCAGGAGCGGCACTGGACAGCCGAAGTTTTCGTCGGTCCACGTGGCGACTGGTTCCGGATTCCGTATCCCATCCGAACGCTCGAGGGAAGTTGGGTTTGCGACGGCTGGGCAGCATGGACGCGAGTTGATCGGTCGCTTGGCAAGAGGCAACCGACGAGGCGCCGAATCCGATCGCTGAGACGTCGCGCCTTCTTGCCTTGGCCACGCAGAGCTATGAGACGTGCCAAGTCATCCACGGCGTTTTCGCAGGCAACCTGCTGCGGGTGGACCAGAGCCCGCCGGCGGTGATTGGCTTCTCGCCCTATCGGCGGCCGGCGGGGTACGCCGTAGCGTTGACCATGGTGGACGCCATTCTCCGGTACGGAGCCGAGCCCACTTTGATCATGCGTGCCCGGGATAACGCGGAACTTGATCAGTGGCTGATCCGCGCTTGCTGTCTTGTTTGAGTGTCGACGCTTTGCATCTTGTCGACCCACTGTCACTGGTCACGCCCGAGTCGGACCACATTCGATGGAACCTTCTCCGAGAACCGACTCCGAGATCCGATATCGCGCTCGGAGTCGACGGAACGATCAGGCGACCTTCGCCGGGGTGTTGAAGTGAACCCATTTGTCCTGGATGCGTTCGCCGGTCGGGTGGGCGTATCGGCGTCCCGGTGGTGGTGACGGCGGCGGCCCGGAAGGTGCGATCGGTTGCGGTCCGGACTGGATGGTGGAGCCGTCGGGTCGGGTGAAGAGGAGACCTCCGGGTTCGTCGGCGTTGCCGGTGACTTCAAAGGTGCCGTCGTGCTTGCGATGATGGTGGTACGAGCAGAAGCCGGCAAGGTTCTCGGTGTCGGTCGAGCCGCCGTGTTCCCAGTGGATGAGGTGATGGATTTCGAGTTGTCTGCGGTTGCAGCCCGGGTATCGGCAGGAGACGTCTCGGTCGAGGACGACGCGTCTCGTGTGCGGCGGGATGACTCGGGTGACGCGCCCGACGCTGATGGGCTTTCCGCCTGTGATGACGTAGGGGTGGATGCTGCTGTCGCACAGGATCTTGGAGCGGACCGAGGCGGGCAGGTTGGGGCCGCCGTTGATCCATGCCTTCTCCGAGTCGATGTGGACGTAGACGCGGTAGCTGTCGGTGCGGGTGACGGATGCGAC
>JAYTFI010000232.1:0-2341 GCA_043734485.1 Acidimicrobiales bacterium
ACGCTGCCGGCGATGCCGATCACCGGACGCGCGCTGCCCGTGTTCTCCAAGGCCCTGCTACAGACCTCGGCCAGCAGTCCCTCATCATCATATGTAGACATAGTTATGTCTTCGCTCGTCGTGGTGATCCGGGTCGTCACCAGGCGTCGATGCAGGCACGCTTCTTGTGCGTGCGTGGCGCTGGGGCAGGGACAGAACGCAGCGTGTTGACGATCAGACGCCTCGAGTCGATGGGGTCGATGACGTCGTCGATCTCGAAGTATGACGCCTCCGAGATGGCCTTGCCGTGCTCGTACATGCGGGCCACCATCTTGTCGAACATGGCCTTGCGGTCGACCGGGTCCTCGACCGCGGCCAGTTCGTTGCGGTAGCCCAGCTTCACTGCGCCCTCCAGACCCATGCCGCCGAACTCGCCCGTGGGCCATGCCACCGTGAAGAGCCCGGCCTTGAAGCTGCCGCCGGCCATCGCCTGGGCGCCAAGGCCATAGCCCTTGCGCAGCACGATGGTGAAGAACGGAACGGTGAGGCTGGCGCCCGTCACGAAGAGTCGGCTGCAGTGGCGCACCAGTGCGGTCTTCTCGACCTCGGGCCCGACCATCATTCCTGGCGTGTCGCACAGGAACAGGATCGGGATGTCGAACGCGTCGCAGATCTGCATGAAGCGGGCGGCCTTGTCCGCACCGTCGCTGTCGATCGCGCCACCGAGGTGGGAAGGATTGTTGGCAATGATGCCCACCGGGCGGCCCTCGATGCGGGCCAGCGAGGTGACCATGCCGTTGCCGAAGTGCCGCTTCAGCTCGAGCACCGAACCGGTGTCAGCGAGCGTGGTGATGAGCGAACGGATGTCGTAGGCGCGCAGACGGTTCTCCGGGATGGCATGGCGCAGCAGGCGCTGGTCAGCGCAATCCCACGTCGGTGCGGCGCCCTGGAAATACGACAGGTACTGCTTGGCCACGGCGACCGCTTCGGCCTCGTCCTTCACGGCCACATCGACCACGCCGTTACGGGTCTGCACCGACATCGGGCCGATGTCGTCGGGGCGGAACACGCCGAGCCCTCCACCTTCGATCATGGCCGGGCCGCCCATGCCGATGTTCGAGTTCTGTGTTGCGATCACCACGTCGCAGCAGCCGAGCAACGCGGCATTGCCGGCGAAGCAGCGGCCGGAGTTGATGCCGATGAGCGGGACCAGCGCGCTGAGGCCGGCGAAGTAGGCGAAGGCCATGCAGTCGAGGCCCGTACCGCCGATCCCGTCGGTGTCGCCCGGCCGCCCGCCGCCCCCCTCGCTGAACAGCACGACCGGCAACTTCCACTTCTCGGCCAGCTCGAACAGCCGGTCCTTCTTGCGGTGGTTCTGCCCGCCCTGCGTGCCGGCCAGCACCGTGTAGTCGTAGGACACCACGACGCACCGCGCCGCGTCGTCGCCGTACGTTGCGCCGTTGACACGGCCGATGCCGCCCACGAGGCCATCGGCCTGGGTTCTATTGATGAGGTCGTCGAGGTCACGGCGACGGCGCTGAGCCGCGATCGTGAGCCCGCCGTACTCGGTGAACGAGCCCTCGTCGACAAGGTCTGCGAGGTTCTCCCGGGTGGTGCGCTGGTTGGTCTTGCGGCGGCGGGCCACGGCGTCGGGGCGTTGGGCGTCGAGCAGGATGGCCTGGCGCTCGTGGACCTCTTCGAGGTCTGGGCGAATGTGATCGAGTTCGACACCATCGGCTTTTGCTCCGCCCGTATCGGCCACCTCGTGCTCTTCGATGGTGGCCAGGATGTGGTCCTCGAATACCGTCTCGCCCGAGCTCACACCGACGGAGCGGATCGTGCCGCTGACCGTCGCCGCGATCACGTGCTCCATCTTCATGGCTTCCATGACAAAGAGCTCGTCGCCGGCGCGGACCTCGGTGCCGGGCACGGCGCGAACGGTGATGATCGTGCCCTGCATCGGCGCTCGCAACGCGGCGAGTCCGTCGGCCACGTCGTCGTCCGCCGCAGCGAGCGTCGGCACCGCGCCCTCGGAGCGGCCGAGGACGAGCACGGCAAGCGGGTCGTTGGTATCGACGACCACACCGGCGCGGCCCGCCGTGGCCGCACTTGTCGCGACTGCCGGTTGTGCGGCACGGACCAACTCGGGCAGGTGCTCGTCGATGAACGCGGTGCTCACATTGTCCGTGCGCATAGCTTCGTGGTCGAGGATGGCCCGCAGGAAGGACGCGTTGGTGGCCACGCCGCTGATTCCAAGTTCGCCGAGTGCGCGCGAGCCGCGCGCACACAGAGCGGCGAAGTCATTCGTAGGTGTACGCACGATTACTTTGGCGAGCAGCGAGTCGTAGTTTGGGCTGGTGCG
>JAYTFI010000233.1:0-8521 GCA_043734485.1 Acidimicrobiales bacterium
GACGAGATCTCGTCGGCCGTCAGCTCGATGTCGAGTGCGGCGAGGGCGTCGTCCACGTGCTGTGGCTTGGTAGCGCCAATGATCGGCGCGCTTATCACCGGGTTCTGCATCACCCAGGCCAGCGAAACCTGCGCCCGAGTGACGCCGCGGGCCGCGGCGACCGCGCCGACGCGTTCGACGATCACCCGGTCACCATCGCGATAGAGGGTCTTGCCGAAGAAGTCGGTCTCGCTACGCGCGCTTACGGTGTCCCACTCCCGGGTGAGGCGGCCGCGGGCGAGCGGGCTCCATGGGATGACGCCAATGCCCTGATCGGCGCACAGGGGCAGCATCTCGCGCTCTTCTTCGCGGTACAGGAGGTTGTAGTGGTTCTGCATCGTCGCGAAGCGCGTCCAGCCGTTGAGCTGCGACGTGTAGAGCGCCTTCGCGAATTGCCATGCGTACATAGAAGACGCGCCGATGTGTAGTGCCTTGCCCGCCTTGACGACGTCATGGAGCGCCTCGAGCGTCTCCTCGATCGGCGTATGACGGTCCCAGCGGTGGATCTGGTAGAGGTCGACGTAGTCGGTGCCGAGGCGGCGGAGGCTGGCGTCGATCTCGTGCATGATCACCTTGCGGGACAGTCCGCCCCCGTTCGGGCCCTTGCGCATCGTGCCGTGCACCTTGGTCGCGATCACGACCTCGTCCCGGCGGGCATAGTCGGCCAGCGCCCGCCCGACGATCTCCTCACTCGTTCCGTCGGAGTAGACGTTGGCGGTGTCGAAAAAGTTGATGCCACCTTCCACGGCCCGCTTGATGAACGGTCGGCTGGCGTCCTCGTCGAGCGACCATTCATGGCCGCCTCGGTCGGGGACTCCGTAGCTCATGCAGCCGAGGCAGATGACCGAGACGTCGAGGCCGGTCGAGCCGAGTTTCACGTACTTCATGGATGCGCTCCTGATCGTGGCGTGCGGGCGTTCGACGCCTACTTTGGCCACCCTAGAACGCGATTCCGGATTTTCCCGTGCCAGCCGTAGCATCGCCCGTATCATCAACGCGGTGAGCACCGACTACCGATTCATCACCTACGAGCTCCTCGACGATGGCCTGATCGCCCGCATCACGCTCAACCGACCTGAGGTCCGCAACGCCCAGAATCGGGGCCTGCTGGTCGAGCTGAACGACGCGTTCCTGACCGCCGAGGCGGACGAGGACGTCCGTGTCGTGATCCTGGCCGGCTCGGGGTCGACCTTCTCCTCCGGGCACGACCTCGGCTCGAAGGAGGCCATCGCCGAGCGGACCCGCGGCACCAAGGACCCGACGATGCTGATCCATGGCGGGAAGAAGAAAGGTGCCGAGGCCCGCATGTTGCAGGAGTGGCACTACTACTTCGAAAATCACCGGCGCTGGCGTGACCTGCGCAAGATCACCATCGCCTCGGTGCACGGACCCGTACTTGCGGGTGGGTTGATGCTCGCGTTCGTGTGCGATCTTGTCGTCGCGGCCGACGACACGACGTTCGCCGATGTGGTCGGAACCCGGCTGGGCATGTGCGGCCTCGAGTACTTCGCAACGCCGTGGGAGTTCGGGCCCCGCAAGACGAAGGAGCTGCTGCTCACCGGTGATTCGCTCGACGCCGACGAGGCGCACCGGTTGGGTTTCGTGAGCAAAGTGTTTCCCCGCGCCGAGCTGGCCGGAAGCACGCTCGCCTTCGCCCGCCGCATCGCAAAGCTGCCTTCGGTGACGTCGCTGCTGATCAAGGAGTCGGTCAATCAGACACAGGACAACATGGGCTTCCACAACGCGCTGAACGCGTGCTTCAACATCCACGAGCTGAACCACTCGCACTGGGCCGAGATTCACGACAACAAGATGCCGGCCGGGCTCATCGAGGACGGACTGCCGCACTGGAAGGACGCGCCGCCCGTCGTCAACGCGTCGAAGACCGAGGCGCGCGCGGGGTCGTAAGTGCGCTTACGAATGCTTGGGGACGACCGGTCGTGACCGATCAACCCATGAAGTCGCGCACGACGTCGAGCCACAGCTGCGTCGTGAGCCGCAGCGACTCGACGTCGATGCGCTCGTCGTTGCCATGGAAGCGGTACCCGAAGTCGGCGGGGCCGATGTCGGGGCTCAGTAGCCCGGCACCGTAGGACACCGCACCCAACTCCCGGTAGATCCGCGAATCGGTGAACCCGGCGGAGAGCTGCGGCGACAGCCGCGAGGTCGGGAAGGGACGGGCGATGGCCCGCGCCAAGGAGTCCCACATCGGCGTGTCGGTGCGGCTGATCGTGGACGGGTCGTTCATGATCAGCTCGACTTCGATCTGCTCGTACAGCGGCCCCAACGCGGCCCGAAGGTGCGCGTCGACGGACGCGGCGTCCTCGCCCGGCAGCGTTCGCACATCGACGCCGAGGTCGATGCAGTCGGGTATCACGTTGGTCTTCATGTCGCCCTCGACGACATTGCACGAGAACGTGGTGTGGCAGCCGGCATGCAGCCCTGCGCCGCTACGCCCGGGCATGGCGTCGAGCGCTTCGTCGATGCTGGCCGGGTCGAGCAGCATCGCCTTGAGGTCGTGGGGAAGGTCCAGTGTGTCGATCCGCTCGCGCCACAATTCGTGCACGCGCGGTGCCGGCCGGTATTCGGCCAGCTTGCCGACGATGGCCGCGGCCTTCACCAGCGCGTTGTCCGAGCGATAGGGCATCGAGCCGTGGCCGGGCGTGCCCCGCACCCGAAGCCGACGCCAGGCGACGCCCTTCTCGCCGACGGTGACGCTGATGTTGGGTGCTTCGGCCGGGCCCGTATGAAGCCCCCCGTTCTCCGTGAGGACATAGTCTGCGCGCACATCATCGGCGGCGTGGTCGGCCATCCACCGCATGCCGTATGCACTGCCCGATTCCTCGTCGGCCACGCCGAAGAAGATCAGATCGCCATGCGGGCGAAACCCGGTGTCGGCCAGGTGCCGGAAGGCAACGGCCATCGACGACGTGAGGTTCAGCATGTCGACCGCGCCGCGGCCCCACACCTCGTCGCCGACCAGTTCGCCGCCGAACGGGTCACGCGTCCAGCCCGACGCATTCGCCGGCACCACGTCGGTATGGCCCATCAGGCACAGGCTCGGCGCGCTCGGATCGGTGCCCTCGATGCGGGCCACTACGGACCGCCGTCCAGGCGCGGCGTCGTAGTGTTGCACGTCGATCCCGCGCCCTTCGAGGAACGCCGTGAGGAGGTCGGCGTTGCGCACCTCTTCGCCCGACTCGGCCGTGCCGTCGTTCACGCACCGGTTGCGGATCATCTGCTGGAGGAGCTCGACCGTCTGGGCGGTCAGCGGCGAGGACGGGGAGTCGGTCACCCGGCGATTCTGGCGCAGTGCGCCGTTGGATGTGTCGGATCGACGGTCTGCGCTCTCTGCGCGGCCTGCGTCAGCCGAGATGCTCCGTCGCCACCCGCTCGGCACGACCATGCGCCCACGCAACGACCTACCCGGAACTTCACTCAGTCGCGCACCAGCGCCTCGTAGGAACGGGGAAGCAAGAGGGCCAGGGCGCGAATGTCGTCGATCGTCAGGGCCAACCCGCACCGGCGACCTCGACCTCGACGGCCACGACGCGCGCGTCGCGCCTCGCCCGGCACTCGTCCGGCATGTGCGAGCTCGAGGCGCAGATGAACAGCGTCCGACGCTCGGCGCCTCCGAGCGTGCAGGCGTAGGCCTTCTCGCCCTCGGGAAGCTGCACCTGGTCGAGGATCTCGCCGCCGTCGGCAATCCTCCAGACGGTGCCGGTCATCGGGCACGCCGACCAGATGGCACCCGCAGCATCGAGGCAGATGCCATCAGGCGCGGACCCCTGGGGGAGCGCCGCCCACAACCGGCGATCATGAAGACTCCCGTCAGCGGCGATTCGGAATGACGTGAGGCAACCGGCGCCCGATTCGCCGACGACGAGGGTGTCACCATCGGGCGTGACCACCATGCCGTTCGGGAAGTTCAGATCGCCGGCCACCTCGCTGAAGCTGCCATCGGCACGGACGAGGATGACGTTGGTACGGCGATGCGGGGTGGTCCGATCGATCATGTCCCATCCGAAGTTGCCCACGTAGGCGTTGCCGCGGCCGTCGACGGTCATGTCGTTGCAGTGCCATGGTGCGAGCCCCGAAAGGTCGGCATGCTCGACCAGCGAGCCGTCGGCCTCCATCCGGAGCACACGGCGATCGGTCATCGACACCACCAGCATCCGCCCGTCCGGGAGCCATCCGAGACCGCTCGGCTGGTTGGCTACCCGGGCCACCACCACCGAGGCGCCGGCATCGTCGATGGCGAGGACCTGCGCGCCGTGCATGTCCGAGACGAAGAGGCGACCGTCGTGCCATCGCGGCCCCTCACCGAAGGCGAGCCCGTCGATGATGGTCCGTAGCACTCGATCAGCCATGTGGCGCACGCTACCGACCGTCCGGCCGGCTACCCAACCCAGCGCTCGCACAGCCTGTGGTCCGATCGACCCATCCTGTTTCATTCGGGGCGCGCGAAGATGCCGAACACCGAAGACGTGTACCTACCGACAGCATCAACTGACGAGGAGTTCCCTGAACGTGTCGCGTAGAACTGTTCTCACTCGTCTTGTGCTGCTGTTCGCGGGGCTGGCGGTGGGCTCGACCGTGATCGGTTCCTTCAACGGCCGGCCGGCTTCGGCGCTCACTCCTGCACTCGACCGCAACGGGTTCGGCATCGAGGTCGTCACGATGTGCGACCGTGCCTCGAGTGAGCTTGACAGCCTCAAGAACCTCTACGCCGACGAGACGAGCCGCGACGACTTCGTCTTCTATTTCTCGGGCCTCGATCGAATCCTCGTGCGGATGGACACCAAGCTGGCCAGACTCCGGGTTCCGGACTCCTCCACGAAGTCGATCGTGGCCACTTCGCGTTCGGCCCTCGGCTATGAGCGCAAGGTCATCAAGGTCGGACTCGCCCGGGGACGTACCGGCAAGGTCGCCGCAGCCCGCGACTACATCGACGCGGCGTACGTCGAGATCGAACGACGCGAACAGACCGTGAACGCACAGCTGGTATCGATCGACCTCGACGAGTGCTCGTTCTTCCCGACGACATTTGAGGGCGACACGTCGTCGACCACTTCGTCCGGACCAGTCGTGTTCGGCCTTGACGCCACCGATGCTGCGATCGTGTTGCCGCCGGTGCCGGGCTTCACGCTTGCTGTCCTGCCCGAGGACGCCCGAACCCTTCCGCTGGACGACGCCTCCAAGGCCCTCATCGGGCGTTATGACGGCCGACTCGTCTATTCCGGTTCCGGGAAGCCGGTCGCTGTGCTGGTCGCCATGAAGCTGCGGCGCAGCCTCGACGCCGCCGAAGCCGACGCGTTCTTCAAGGGTCTCTTCGGCTCTGTTCCGGCGTCGCCGGTGGATCTCCCGGCGACCGGCGCGTTCCGGAGGGTCCAACTGGCCGAAAGCGGATCGAGTGTCGTCGCCGGCGGCGTCCAAGGCCGATGGGCCGTCGCCGTTGTCGCCTCTGACGCGGTCGGAACCAAGCAGTTCGTGGCGGCGTACTTCCCCGCAGTCCCGCTGCTGCCCGCCTGAGTCGAAGCGCGACGCTCCGCCCGAAAGAGCTCGTCGTCTCAGCAGTAGTCCTCGAGACGCCCGATCAGCTTTTCCGGCACCTCGACACCATCGTCCTGCGCCGGAGCGAAGGCGACGAACAACTGCCCCACCCCGGGCGGCCCGCCCTCGTTGTCGCCGAACGATGACGACTCGTGGGAGAAGTGCGACCCGGTAAGACCGCCGGCGAGGAGGTCGACCATCAGCGCGAGCCCATAGCCTTTGGCGCCGCCGAGGGGTGCCATCATCCCGTCGAGCGCGGCTTGCGGATCGGTCGTCGGATTGCCGTCGCGGTCGAGCGCCCACCCATCAGGGACGGGGCCGCCGGACCCGGCCGCAGCCACGACGTTGACCCTCGCGGTAGCGCTCGTGGCCATGTCGACGATGATCGGTGGAGCGGCCGTTCTCGGTACCGCGAACCCGATCGGGTTCGTGCCGAAGACCGCTCAGGTCGTGGATGTCGTCGAGTGACAGTCGGGGCATCGCCCCCAGTCTCGCTGACGGCCCAACGCGAGCGTCGACCGTCCGAGGCCCGGCTAGGAATCCTCGGCAGGTATGCGCGCATACATGTGCGTTGGGTGCAGCGTCCAGTAGGGGTTGTCGAGGAAGCCCCAGTCGTCGAAGCCGGGATAGACGGAGCGGAGCCGGTCGAGGAACCACCCCGATGCCGGGTCCCGCAGGCTTACCGCTTCGACCCGACCGTGTACGACCACGCAGACGCCTTCGCCCCGGGTGTGCGCGACGCTGGCCGATGGACGGGCGGCGAGATGCCGGGCCCGCACCGATTCCGCGGC
Organism: Acidimicrobiales bacterium; assembly: GCA_043734485.1. Classification (GTDB taxonomy): domain Bacteria; phylum Actinomycetota; class Acidimicrobiia; order Acidimicrobiales; family JANYDT01; genus JAYUDQ01. Next base: position 6,384 of record JAYTFI010000233.1, read on the forward strand.
GGAGCCGAAGTACCAGCGTCCCTTCAGGAAGTGGCCGTCGACCGGCGCGATGCGAGCCTCGCCGTTGGCCGTCACCGTTGCGAGATCGATGGTCTGCATGCCGGACAGGAGAACGACGAGCCTCTCGGCCTGCGCTCGCGGCGTGTGGTCGGCGATCGAGCGCAGGTGGGTCCCGGCCGTCGCCAACGAGCGATCGAGAAGTGCCTGGAGGGCCCGCAGCTCGTCAGCGGATTCGAGCGCCACGGCCTCAGGCTCGCTCCGGTGAGGGGCGGACGTAGGTGCCCTGAGCGACCGACACCGGCTTGTCCCGCCGGTCGTCCATCCAGAGCGTCACGGTGCCCACCACGTTGCGCCGTCCGGCCTGGTGCAGTTCGGCCCGCCCGTACAGCACCGCACCTGCGGCCGGCCGCAGGAACCGCATCGACAGCTCAGATGTCATCGCCATCGGCTCGATGCCGACCGTCCCGAAGAGCGCGTACCAGAGCGCGCTATCGGCGAGGCCGAACTGGGTCGGACCACTGACGAACCCTCCTGGTCGGATGACCTCTGGCGTGATCATTCGACGGGCGACGGCGAACCCGTCGCCGACCTCGACGCAGTCGTTGCCCGAACCGGGGAAGGACTCCTTCAGGAACGCATTGATCTCGCCGGCAGTGAGGGGCATCGCCGGACGCTATCGGCCATCTGGCTCCGAGCGCATGTCCGGGGTGCGAGGGGCGGTGGCCCATCGAACGAGCGCACGAGTACCGATCAGACGTCAGGAGGACGCCGATCCTGTTCTGTGACGGGCTACCTCGAGTCGTGGGAGCCCGGAGCCACTCGAACATTGGCGGCGAAAGCCGGTGGTAGCGGCTTTCGACGACAAAGTTCGCGGTCGTGGAGCCCAACCGCCGGGCGGCTACAAGGCGAGGTGCAGTCGGAGTGCTTCGTCGAGCGCAGAGAGCAGGGCGATCGGCACGCGGCCGATCCGTCGCCCGACTCGCTCGACGGCAATTGCCCGAAGTTGCTCGGCCTGCGCCTTCGAGTCGGCGTCGAGCCCGGTGTCGGCCGCGGGGAGCAGCACTTGGAACGGATACACACGCCGTGTGTTGGAAGTCACCGGCACGACCGTGATCACGCCCCGCCCGAGGCGTTCGGCAGTTGCGTTGGCGCCGTCGTTGCTCACGATGACGGCAGGACGACGCTTGTTCGCTTCTTCACCACGAGCGGGGTCGAGGTCGACGAGAACGATCTCGCCGCGACGCATCAGTCCAAGCAATCTGCGCTGGAGACGTCCCAAAGCACCTTTTCGTCGCTGGCGTCCCAGTCATCCCACGCCTCCTCGTACGCCGAACCCAGCTCCGACGCCCGCAGGAGCCGCACAGCTTTGTGTAGGACGGCCGACCGGGACGCGAAGCCCTGCGCGGTCGCGTACGCATCCAAGTACTCGACGTCGTTGTCGGGCAAGCTCACACTTACTTTCATACTCGTATGCTACTCGTGTTCCTACCTACCGAACCGAGCCGACCCCGATCACGCTTTCCTCAACCCCCGAGGAGGTTGGCAAGTCGTTCGACGCGAGGTAGCAACGCGGGGAGGCCGATCTGGGTGGCCCAGCGGCGGGCCTCGGCGAGGCGGCGGTCCGCTCCCAGCGGCTTCTGGCCGACGCGGTCTGGCCCATTCCGGGGGTGCTGGCTGTGCGCATGGGTGTGCACACCGGGGATCCGGAAAAGCGTGATGGTGACTACTTCGGGACGGCGGTCAACCGGGCGGCGCGGGTGATGGCCATCGGAGACGGAGGGCAGGTTCTTCTCTTATTGGCCACGGCCGAGCTGGTCCGCAGCGAGCTCGTTCTGCACGATACGACTCGCGCCGGCCCAACCAGTTCTTCCGGATAGGCGCCCAGGTCGGCTGTTCCGAGCTTCTCGATCTACCACCGAAGCGCCTCCAGTGTCTCGTCCTGCGCGAGGCAGGCGGCCGACTGCGGAAAGTCGGCCGACGAGGTGTGGCGGGCCGGGTGTGACGCGAAGCTGGGCGTGAACACCGCACGAAGCTGGCCGGGCTCACGCCGCCGTCTCCTGGCTAAAGGGGGAATCGACCATCGGAGGGAGCTAGCGAAGTCGAAGCGTCGCCCAAATAGTCGACCTATCGAGAAGTAA
>JAYTFI010000234.1:0-2397 GCA_043734485.1 Acidimicrobiales bacterium
GTTCACCCGCCTTGCGCATCGGACCGTGGCATCGACGGCGGCCGGGGAGCGCTTGCACCAGCTCGCCCGACCCGGCGTCACGATGGCCGTGTTCCTCTCGGCGGCGCGGCCCGACGCGCTGCAGGAGGAGCTCCTGCACATCGGCTCCGCGTACTCCGCGGACACGCCTGTCGTGATCGGCGAGCGGGTGTCATGGCCCGACGAGCGGATCATGCGTACGACGGTCGGCGATCTGGGCGACACGATGCGGGCGATGGGGGTCACGACCACCGTGCTGGTGCTCGTGGGCGAGGCGTTGCGCCGCGCCGCGCCGCCGGTACGAAGCCATGTGTACCTCCCTTCGTTCGCGACGTCGTTCCGCAGGTCCGACGCCGATGGTGCCGACGGGGCGTGCGGTTCATGATTGCGCGCGGCGCACTGCACGTCGTCGGACTCGTGGGCGGGGAGTGGTTCGGCGCGGCCGCGGGCCGTGCCGTGGCCGGGTCGCCTGTCGTCGTCGGCTCGCTACGTCAGCTTGCACTCGTGGGTGGGCGCCTCACGGACTCGCAGTCCCGGGTCGAGCTGTCCGGGCCGCTGCCTGCGATCTTCGATCAGATCGCGACCCAGCTGGACGGTGGCAGATCCGTATGTGTGCTTGCTTCCGGCGACCCCGGGTTCTTCGGAATAATACGCGCGCTCACTATACGGTTCGGCTCGCAGGTGCTCACGGTCCATCCGGCACCCTCGTCGGTCTCGATGGCCTTTGCCCGTGTCGGCATGCCGTGGGATGACGCAGTCGTCGTCTCGGCGCACGGCCGATCGCTCGGCGATGCCGTTGCGTTGCTGAGTGAGCCACTGAAGGCCGCGGTTCTGACCTCGCCTGACAGCCCGCCGCAGGCTATCGGCGCGGCGCTCGTGGCCCGGGGCGTCGGCCCCCGAACGGTCCACGTGGTGAGCCGTATCGGGGAGCCCGGCGAATCAGTCACGCGTACTGATCTGGCCGGACTCGCGGCCGGCACGTTCGATCCGATGTCTGTCGTGATCCTCTGCGCACCTACGGTCGCCGCCGACGGGCCGGGGCTCGCCTGGGGATTGGCGGAGTCTCGCTTCGCGCACCGGTCGGGGATGATCACGAAGTCGGAGGTCCGGGCCATCGCGCTCGGCAAGCTGGCCCTTCCCGGTACCGGCGTGCTCTGGGACGTCGGCGCCGGTAGCGGATCGGTCGGCATCGAGGCGGCCCGTCTGCGCCCGGGTCTGCGGGTGTTCGCCATCGAGAAGGGTTCCGACGACTGTGCCCGCATCCACGCCAATGCCGAGATGCACGGGGTATCCATCGACGTGATCGAGGGCGTCGCGCCCGACGTGCTGGCATCGCTCCCTGATCCCGACCGCGTGTTCATCGGAGGCGGCGGCATCGGTGTGCTCGACACGGCCCTCTCCCGCCTCCGGCCGGCGGGGGTGATCGTGGCGAACTACACGATCGTCGACCGGGCCGCCGCCGCATGGGAGCGGCTCGGCAACCTGGTCGAGGTCGGCGTCGCACGCGGAGTCGGCGTACCCGGTGCGGGTGTGCGCCTGGTAAGCGAGAACCCGGTGTTCATCACGTGGGGCCCGGAAACGTGAGGGCTGCGTACGTCGTCGGCGTCGGGGTGACGAGCACCGCGACTGCTGCGGAACTGTCGGAAGCGGTCGATGCGGCGCTGTCGATCCTCGGTGTCGACCGCTCGGCGATCGTATCGGTGGCGACGAGGACGGAGCTGGCGGCGGATCATCGCGTTGTGGCACTAGGTCTGCCAGTTGTGGGTTTCCGGTCGGAAGAGCTGGCATCCGTCAGGGTCCCGAACCCCAGTGCCCGCGTGGCTCACGCAGTTTCGACGCTCAGCGTCGCGGAAGCGGCTGCGCTTCTTGGTGCCGACGGACCGGGTGGCGCTCCGGGCGTACTGGTGCTCCCGAAGCAGCGCTCTGCTCGCGTCACGGTTGCCGTCGCCTGCGTGGGAGGCAATCTGCCGCGGTCCGTGTCTGGCGAAGAGCTAGCGAGCGCACTCGATGTCAATCGTGCGACTGTCGTCGACAAGGTCGCCGGTCTCGATCTCGCGATGGCCACTCGACACCGAATGCCGTCCGGTGTGACGCTCCTGGGGATCGTGAAGCATCTCGTCTGGGTGGAGCGGGGCTGGTTCGACAACTCGATCGCCGGCAACGAGTTCAACGGGTGCGAAAGCGATGTGTCGTTCCAACTCGAGGACACCGAGACCGTCGAGAGTGTCGTGGCGGACTACCTCGCCGAGTGAGCGCGGTCGCCCGTGCCGTCGAGGCTCACCGCGTGCGTGAGCGCCGCGATGGCAGCGCGAACTGTTCGCGCCGCGCCAGGCGGCAAGAGCGGGATCGGCGGGATGATCTGGTTCGTCGTGCACCGGA
>JAYTFI010000235.1:0-4819 GCA_043734485.1 Acidimicrobiales bacterium
ATCCAGGTGACAGCGAAATCGACTACCGCCTGTTGGTGACACAGTCGCCCGAGTGCGGCGCCGACAGGTCCAACATGTTCGTCACCGAGCTCGGCGAAGGCGTTGCCAATCAGCTCAAAATCGTCCTCTCGCGGCTCGAGGTCCTCGTAGGTCACCCACGCCCGTTGACCGTTCTCGATAGTGGGAACACCTTCGGTGTACGTCTTCTTGTCGGTCCAGTTCGCGCGGTGTTCCGCGAGATGAAGCGACGTGTCATTGGCATGACTGACACCGAGTAGGAGGATCAGCGCATCGAGGTCGTAGAGCCGACCGAGAGGTGATGACTCGCCCAGGGCGGGTGTCAGCGGATGTGTTCCGACGATCGCCTCAGCGTGCGGGCCGTTGGCCACGAACGAAACAGTCGGATGGCTACTGCGAATCGTGTCGCGATGTTGGCGGAAGCAGTCCACGATCTGACCCATCTCACGGGTCGGCGTGAGGTATGGGTCAAACGGCGGTAACTCGTCTCGTAGAACGTCGATCCACGAGGCCGGAACCGGTGGGTTCGCCCATGCCGCAGGATCGCTCAAGTGTCCGGAGTGGGAGGGCATGACGATGGTTCCGCCCGAGCCGACAACAGCGAGCAGAGCTTCGACCACAGCTTGCGCACCGCCGGCAACCCAGCCGAGCGCTGACAACGAGGAGTGAACGATGACAACGTCATCTCGGCGAAGTCCCAAACTTTCGAGATTGCGTTGCAGGGTCGAGACCGTTGCGGGATGAACGGTCGCGGCGATCACGTCCGACTCTTGCACGAGGCCGAACTTAACCCATCGGATGCGTTGCAAGCGGGGCTGCCGGTCCGTGTCCCGTCGTCTGACGCCACACGCCACCAACACGCATCGCGTCTCGTACTTGGTTGGTTGCTCGCCTTTGGTCTCAGTTGCGGAGAAGGAAGTCTGTCGGACGGGCCGCCGACGGATCATGATGTCAATGCCCTCGGGCCGCGGTGGAGCGGAGCCAACTGTTGGATCGCCGAGTTCGGCGCTCGTAGAGATGGCCTCACCGTCGAGGGCATCGTCGATCATGCGTGGTGCCTCGAGGATCACGCCCCAATCGTCGCCGGTCCACCACTCGCATCGGGCAGCCATTGGCGTTGGGGCCTCCTCGTTGCTGGCCGGAGCGTCCGACACGGCCGCGGTGAGAACCCACTCGACGCCGCCGCGCATGTGGAGACCCTCGCCCTTGGGTGTGGTGTCACCGTATTCACGCGCTCGCCGCTCCCAGAGCGGAAGATGTGCCGCTACGTGGTTGGCGGCCGGGCTTTCGGCCTAGAGCCGCCGAGAGCGAGGTGCCATGTCATCTCTCGTCCGGTCTGCGCATTGGTTCCCGGGAAGGAAACGCCGAGATCGACCGTAGCGACGTGCGTGAAGCCAACCCTTTTGGGCGACCGCGGCGCTGCGTTCGTTCCCGCCGTCACAGTGGATGACCAACGACTTGAAGCCGTGGTCTGCCGCAGGGCCGCACATGGCGCGTACGGCCCGCGTAGCGGGGCCTGCGTTCGTGCGATCACTCCTGATCCAGTAGCCGATCTCGGCCGTCCCACCGTCGCGCGGTGTTGACGAACGACACGAAATGCTCCATGCGTTCAGTTGAATCGAGGGTGGCCGCCCATTCGCACTCGTAGCTGGACACATGTTGTGCCATCTGGGCCTCGAACTCTGCGGCCAGACCAAGCGCGTCGTCCATCACCACGCGGCGGACGAAGTCGATGCCGCCCGGCAGCTTGCGCTGCCATGTGGCCGTGCGCTCGAGCCGATCGGCGGTGCGGACGTACCACATCAGGTATCGGTCGATCGAGCGAATCAACGCGGCGTCATCGAGGTCTTCGGCGAGGGGCTCGGCGTGGGCCGGGCGCATCCCGCCGTTGCCGCCGACGTACAGGTTCCAGCCGCGTTCGGTGGCGATCACGCCGATGTCCTTGCTCTGCGCCTCGGCACATTCTCGGGCGCAGCCCGACACGGCCATCTTGATCTTGTGTGGGGCCCGCAGGCCACGGTAACGCAGTTCGAGATCGATCGCCATCGTCGTCGAGTCCTGCACCCCGTACCGGCACCACGTCGTGCCGACGCACGACTTCACCGTGCGCAGCGCCTTGCAGTAGGCGTGGCCCGATTCCATCCCGGCGGCGATCAAACGCTCCCAGATCTTCGGTAATTCTTCGATCCGCGCGCCCAAAAGGTCGATTCGTTGGCCACCGGTGATCTTGGTGTAGAGATCGAAGTCGCGGGCGACCTCGCCGATAGCGGTAGGCTGGTGCGGAGTGATCTCGCCGCCGGGCACCCGAGGGATCACCGAATAGGTTCCGTCACGCTGCAGATTGGCCAGGAAGTGATCGTTGCTGTCCTGCAGGCTGGCGTGCTCGCCATCGGAGGATGTAGCCGCTGCCGAGGCTGGCGAAAATCGACGCCGCCGCCGGCTTACAGATCTCGCAGCCCGCCCCGGTGCCGTGGTGGGCGATCAGCTCGGAGAAGGTGCGGATGCCCGTGGCGCGCACCACCTCGAACAGTTCGGGGCGGGTCATGGCGTCGGCACAGCTGGCGGACGACGACCTTGCCCGACTTGGCCAGCTGGCCATCGATCAAATGTTGCAGCAACGGCATGCACGAGCCGCAACCGGTGCCGGCCTTGGTGCACGCCTTTACCCCGCATCGTCGAGCCTGAACCTTCGCCGCCATTGACAACAGAGCGCGAGGGAGGGGGCTTGCCGCAAGCGACCCAAACGTGCTGATAATGACTCGTTCGCTGAGCCGATCACGGCCAGAACCCATGGAGCCAGGAGTTGTGAATGGATGCGTTGTCTTCGGCAGATGGGTCGACCCGGAGCGCTGAACCGGTCGAGGGGTTGGCGGAGAGGGTGCTGGCGAGCGGCGATGGCGCGCGGTCGCTCTGGGCGAGGTGGTTGTCGCTGTCCGGTGCAGCGTTCGCCGGGGAGCGGCGATGACCGAGCATGCGGTGGTGATCGCAGGAGGCGGCCCGACCGGGCTGATGTTGGCGGGCGAGCTGGCGTTGGCGGGGGTCGACGTCGTCATCGTCGAACGACGCGCCAGTCAGGATCTCGACGGATCGCGAGGCGGGGGTCTTCACTCCCGCACCATCGAGGTGCTTGATCAGCGTGGCATCGCGGAACGGTTCCTCTCGGCGGGGCAAGTGATGCAGGTTCAAGGGTTCGCCCTGATCCCGTTGGACATCAGCGACTTCCCCACCCGCCACAACTACGGGCTTGCGCTCTGGCAGAGCCACTTCGAGCCCATCCTTGCTGACTGGGTCGGTGAGCTCGGGGTTCCGATCCTTCGCGGCTGCGAGGTGGTGGGCTTCGCTCAGGACGACTCCGGCGTCGATGTCGAGATCTCCGGGGGCGCGTCGCTCCGAGCGGAGTATCTCGTCGGCTGCGACGGAGGACGCAGCCTGATCCGCAAGGCAGCCGGCATCGACTTCGCCGGGTTGGATCCCTCGACCAGCTGGATGATCGCCGAGGTCGAGATGGACGGGGAGCCCGAGTTCGGCTTCCGTCGCGACAGCGTCGGCCGGCATGCCCTCGGTCGAAGGCAGGACGGGGAGCCGGTTCGGGTCGTCCTCACAGAACGACACGTCGACCACACCGGCGACCCCAGCATGGGCGAGCTTCGCGAGGCACTCGTCGCCGTGTACGGGACGGACTACGGGCTTCGCAGCGCCAGCTGGATCTCCAGGTTCACTGATATGACGCGGCAGGCAGCCTCCTACCGCCACGGCCGTGTACTGCTGGCCGGGGACGCCGCACACGTGCATCCCCCGCACGGCGGCCAGGGCCTCAACACCGGCGTGCAGGATGCCGTGAACCTGGGATGGAAGCTGGCCCAGGTGGTCAGCAAGACATCACCCGAGAGCCTCCTGGACACCTACCACGCCGAACGGCATCCGGTCGGTGCCCGGGTGTTGCACAACACCATGGCGCAAGTCGCGCTCAGCAGCCCCGACGACCGTCACCAGGCCCTCCGCGACACCATGACCGAACTGCTGAGCATGGACGAGCCGCGCAGGCGCATCGCCGCGATGCTCTCCGGTCTCGACATCCACTACGCCTTCGGAGAGGGACACCCGCTGCTCGGGCGGCGCATGCCCGACCTCGACTTGCATACCGCCGACGGTCCCACGCGCGTATTCACCCTGCTGCACGACGCCCGGCCCGTGCTCCTCAACCTCGGTGAACCCGGCGGTTTCGACATTTCTCCTTGGGCGAATCGAGTCCGGTTCATCGACGCCAAGCATGCTGGCGTGTGGGAGCTCCCGGTCCTTGGCGAGGTCGCTGCTCCCGCGGCCGTGTTGATCCGACCCGACGGACATGTCGCCTGGGCGGGAGACCTCACGGACCCAGAGCTGCCTCAAGCACTTGCGACCTGGTTCGGAGCGGCCAATCCGGCTCATTAGAACCCGACATCCGAGCGCCACCGCGCCCATCAGATAAGTGCCGTTGGAGGACAGGGCAAACGCTGCCTGACGCGGCACTCGTCACCGAATTGCGACGGCTCGACGATCAGGTCGCCAGCGTGTTCCTCATCGGACACAACCCAGGGGTTGCCGACTTGGTGGCTTTTCTCGCCGCCGATCCGGCAGCCGGCGGAGCGGCGATCGACACGTTCCCGACCGCAGCGGTCGCGGTCCTGTCGGTCGCAGGGCCATGGAGCGCACTGCAACCGGCCTGTGCCTCATTCGACAGCTTCTGGGCGCCGCGACAGCCGCGCTGATCGACGTTTCCGGTATGGACATCACGACGATGAGAGCACGCGTCGCACAAGCA